>NZ_JCALCO010000010.1:0-178727 GCF_059812385.1 Mycobacterium sp. NGS58
CTGCCCGCCTCGGTGGTGGTCGCGGTGAACGAGCGCTCGGGTGCGGGCCCAGACTCGGGTTCGGGTCGCGGTTCGAGCTTGACCGCGGTCCGCAACTGATTAACCGTCGCAACCGACGCAAGCTGCGCGTAATGCTCATCAGAACCCGCACCCGCACGCGCCGCGATCACCCCGACCTGATCGGCCGACAGCCGACCCTCCCGCATCCCCTCAGCGCAGCGCGGGAACTCCTGCAGCCGGCCCGCGATCGTGGCGATCGTCTGAGCATTCGCCGGCGAACAGCCGATCTTCCAGGCCACCAACGCCGGCACCGACCGCGCCCCGGTGACCCCACACAACTCGTCACGATCGATCTCGGCCACGATCTCCACCATGCGCCCATCAATCGCGTTGCGCTGACCGGTCAACTCCGCCAACTCCTCAAACAACACCCCAAGACGCTCACCAGGACTCACCACCCCAGCGCCAGCAGAAGCGATCGACGACATAACCACATCATCGCAGCCCCCACCGACAAAACCAGGCCGCCCGATCAGCGCTCGTGACTCGACCGGACCAGGTCGCCGGTTTTCGAGCCGGTCATCGCCACCGGATCGTCGTCGTCCCACAGCAGCAGTTGCCGAACCGCCGGGCGGGGCCCGTAGGGCCTCAGCATGGTGCTGGCCGGGCGGGGCCGCACCCGTTGCGGCCACCAGAACCAGCGCCCGAGAAGCCTTGCGACAGACGGCGTCATGAATGACCGTACGATCAGCGTGTCGAAAAGCAAGCCGAGGCCGATCGTCGTCCCGATCTGACCGAGCACCTGAAAACCGCTGAACACGAACGCGCACATGGTGACGGCGAAAACGATGCCGGCCGAGGTGACGACGGAGCCGGACCCCGCCATCGCGCGGATGATGCCGGTGTTGAGGCCGGCGTGGATCTCCTCCTTGAAGCGGGAGATCAACAGCAAGTTGTAGTCGGATCCGACCGCCAGCAACAGGATCACCGCCAACGCGAGCACGACCCAATACAGCTGGACGCCGAAGATGTACTGCCACACCAGGACTGACAGACCGAACGAGGCCCCGAGCGAGAGGGCCACCGTACCCACGATGACCAGCGCCGCGATCAGGCTGCGCGTGATGATCATCATGATCAGCAGGATGAGGCTCAGCGCGGCGAACGCCACGATCATCAGGTCGTATTTGGCGCCGTCCTGGATGTCCTTGTACGTCGCGGCAACCCCGCCGAGATAGACGCCGGCGCCGGCCATGGGGGTGCCCTTCAAGGCCTCGTGCGCGGCCTTGGCGATCGGCTCGATGTGCGAAATGCCCTCGGGCGTCGCGGGATCCCCTTCATGCGTGACGATCATGCGGGCGGCCTTGCCGTCCGGCGAGAGGAACAGTTTCAGTCCGCGTTTGAAGTCGGGGTTGTTGAAGACCTCGGGCGGAAGGTAGAAGGTGTCGTCGTTCTTGGCCGCGTCGAAGGCCCGCCCCAATGCCGTCGCATTGTCGATCGCGGCCGCGGTCTGCGCGTAAATGCCGGACAGCGTGGCGTAATTGGCCAAACTCAGATCACGATTGGTCTGCTGGCTCTGGATCTGCGGTGGGATGAGTGCGGTCAGTTTCGGCTGCAGCGCGTCGAGCTTGTCGAGCGACGCCGTCAGGTTTTCGAATTTCTCGGTGAGCTGGTCAATGCCGTCGAGCGCGTCGAACAGCGATCTGAAGGCGTAGCAGACGGGGATGTCGTAACAATGCTTCTCCCAATAGAAATAGCTGCGCACCGGCCGGAAAAAGTCGTCGAAATTCGCGATCTTGTCGCGCAGGTCCTGGATGGTGCCGAGGGTGTCGTGAAAGCTTTGCGTCTCGTCGTGGGTGGTGCCGGCGAGTTGCTGCTGTAGCACGTACTGCTGCTTCAAGATGTTGATGGTCTTGGTCAGTTCATTGGCCTGCTTGAGGGCGTCGTCGGCCCGATCCCGTTGGTACGTCAGGTTTTCCTGCTGCGCCGCACTGGAATTGCTGACCACGAAGGCGAGCGAGCTGTGGACGAGTGGGGTGCCCAACGGCCTGGTGATGGTCTGCACCTGCGCGACGCCCGGAACATGGAACACCGCCTTGGCCACCTTGTCGAGGACCAGCATGCTCTCCGGGTTACGCATGTCGTGATCGGTTTCGACCATCAGCAACTCGGGCTCCAGGCGCGCCCTCGAGAAGTGCTTCTCCGCGGCGGTGTAACCGATGTTGGCCGGCGCGCTGGCCGGCATGTAGGGGCGGGTGTCGTAACTGGTCTTGTATCCGGGCAAGGCGATCAGACCGACCAGGGCCAGCGCGCACGCCGCCGCGAGCACGGCGCCCGGCCACCGGACGATGGCGGTGCCGATCCGCCGCCAGCCGCGCGTCCGTATCGCCCGCTTGGGGTCGAAGACGCCCACCATGGCGCCCAGGGTGAGGATCGCCGGCCCCAGGGTGAGCGCGGCGAACAGCGCGACCAGAATGCCGAGTGCGGCGGGGATGCCCAGACTTTGGAAGTATGGCAATCGGGTGAAGCTCAGGCAGGCCACCGCGCCGGCCACGGTGAGCCCGGAGCCCAGCACGATGTGCGTGGTGCCGTGATACATGGTGTAGAAGGCCTTTTCGCGATCTTCCCCCGTGCCGCGCGCTTCCTGATAGCGGCCGACAAAGAAGATCGCGTAGTCCGTTCCCGCCGCGATCACCAGTAGCGTCAGCAGATTCGTCGCATACGTCGACAGCCCGATCACGCCCGCGTTGCCCAGGAACGCGACAAGGCCGCGGGCGGCCGACATTTCAATGAGCACCGTGGCCAGCACCAGCAGCGTGGTGAGCACCGAGCGGTAGACGAAGAACAACATCAGCGCGATCACCCCGACCGTGATCGCGGTGACCTTCGCGGTGCCCTTGCTGCCGACGTCGAACTGGTCGGAGATCAGCGGCGCCGCGCCGGTCACATAGGTCTTGACGCCCGGCGGTGGCTTCATTCGGTCGATGATGTCGCGCAGCGCCCCGACGCCCTCGTTGGCCAACGCCGAGCCTTGATTGCCCGCGAGGTTCACCTGAACATAAGCGGCCTTGCCGTCGCTGCTCTGCGATCCCGCCGCGGTCAGGGTGTCGCCCCAGTAATCCTGGACATGTTGGACGTGTTTGCGGTCCTGCTCGATCCTGCGGACCATCTCGTCGTAGAAGCGGTGAGCGTCCGCGCCCAGCGGTTTGTCGCCTTCCAGCACGATCATCGCCGAGCTGTCGGTGTCGAACTCTCCGAACTTTTCACCGATGCGCTTGATTGCCTTGAGCGACGGTGCATCTGGCGAGTTCAGCGCCACGTTATGGGTCTTACCCACGTCTTCCAGCTGCGGCACGGCGATGTTCGTGATGGCGGCCAGCCCGATCCAGAACAGCAGTATCGGTAACGCGAGCCGGCGGATGGTGCGCGGCACCAACGGCCGCGACTGTTGATCGTTGCTCATCCAGATTTATCCAGACAGAAGGTGTAGGCGTCGACTTTGTTGACGGTGCGTTGGTCTTTCACTTCCCCGTTGACGGTGATACGGCAGCCGAGGGTGTCCCCGTTTCCCTGCGCGACGACGTTGCCGATCACCGCGGGCTCGGTGGTGGTGATGGTGAACGACCACGGCAAGGGCGCATCCTTGACTTGCTGCGGCTGGGCGTTGACGTCGAGGTAGTTGATGGTGGCCACGGCGCCCGGTGCGCCGAAGACCTCGAGCACGACCTGTTTGGGGTTGAACGGGACGATCTCGTTGGACAGGCCGCTGTTGGCCGACGTGTTGTTGTGCGACCCGAAGATCCCGTGCAGGCGGTAAATTCCGAAGCCCGCGAGTGCGACGACTACCACGGCGACGAGCACCATCCACCCCCGTCTCACCAGGGGTGCAATCGAAAAGCCCTTCACCCGTTAGCCTTTCGAGAATCGGGGTACAGGACCACATTCTGGCAGCGAACGCCGGAAGCGTGATCGACAGCTATGACAGTACGGTACGGGACCGTACTGTACAAGAGACGCGCGCGTATATTCTCCGGCCGTGGCCGGAACGTGCGGTGGCGTTATCCGGCGGACTTGGTCAGGCCGGGAAGGAGGAAGCCGTCGACGAACGCCTTCACGGTGCCCCTGGTGGGCGGGCGACCGGGAAGGATCGACCGGAAGATGAGGTAGCCGGGCAGCAGGTCCCACAGTTCGTCGGTGATGACGTCCTCGGTGATCTCGCCGCGGTCGACGGCCTGATGCAGGACGTGCTGGATCATGGCTTTGCGCTGATCCAGGAACTGATGCTGCATGGCCTCCTTGAGCGCGGGATGCCGCGACACCTCGACCATCACCGCGCGGATGGTGCCCGCGTGCTGCCCACACTCCAGGCTGATGGTCTCCCCCAGGCTCAGCAGGTCACCGCGCAACGTGCCGGTATTCGGCGGCACCGCCACCTGGCGGACGCCTTCGATGAAGGCGGCCAACACCAGTTCGGCTTTAGACGGCCAGCGGCGGTACACCGTGGCCTTGCTCGCGCGCGCCGCGTTGGCCACCGCGTCCACCGTCAGCTGGTCATAGCCGTGTTCCTGCAGCAACGCCAGGGTCACGGCCAAGATCTCGGCCTCGCGCGGCGACCACGGCGATGCCTGCTCGCACCGGTCGGCCGTCTGGGTCATAGAGCCCACGATAGAGCCGCTCGGGCGATGCGGACCAATTTCGGTGCAGGCAAACGCCGACGAATGTCAGTTTGTCAGCGGGAACCCAGCAGCGCGCGTTCAAAATCGGCGAGCAGGTCGTCAGTGTCCTCGATGCCCAGCGAGATGCGTGCGAATCCGTGGGGCACGGGGTCTCCCCACCGGGCCCGGCGGTCCACCGACGTGTGCAGGCCCCCGAAACTGGTGGATGCGATCAGCAGTTCGCTGCGGTCCACCAGCGCGTGCACCGCGGCCGCGTCGGCCAGTTCGACCGAAACCAGCGCCCCGAATCGGCGCATCTGGGCCATGGCCACCGGATGCGCCGGGTCGTCGGCCAATCCGGGGTAGCGCACCGCCCGCACCGCCGGGTGGCGGGCCAGCATGGTCGCCAGCGCCCGCGCGTTCTGGCATTGGCGTTCGAAGCGCAATCCGGCAGTTCCGATGCTGCGCAACAGAAGCCACGCCTCGAATCCGCCCAGGATCGCACCTGCGAGCAGCCTCTGTCGCTCCACCGCGGCGAGCAGCTCGGGCTCGTTGGTCGCGACGTACCCCGCCAGCAGGTCACCGTGACCCGACAGCGCCTTGGTCGCGCTGGCCACCACCGCGTCGGCACCCAGTGACAGCGGCTGCTGCCCCAAGGGCGTCGCGGCGGTGTTGTCGACGATCATGTGCGCGTTGCGGCCCCGGCAGATGGTGGCCAGCCGGTGCAGATCGACCACGTCCAGCGCCGGGTTGGTGGGTGTTTCGGCCAGCACCACGTCGGCCTGCTCGGCGGCGTCATAGATCTGCGAGCTCGACGCCTCGATGACCGTCACACCGGCGGGAGCCAACTCTTCCCGGGCGTGGCGGCGCACCTGGTAGTAGCCGTCGGCAGGCACTACCACCGTCGATCCCGGCTTCGCCAGCGCGCGTAAGACGGCGGCGATTGCCGCCATGCCCGAGCCGAACGCCCGCGCGCCGGTGGCTCCCTCCAGCTCGGCGAGCGCCGACTCCAGTTGCCGCCAGGTCGGATTGGAGCTGCGACCATAGCTGTCGCTGGTCTCGTCGTCGGACAGGTGGTAGGTGGCGGCGAGCACCGCCTGCGGCGCTACCGGCTGACCCGAAATAGCTTGCACATCAATGGCTTTGAGGCTGCGCGTGGAATCGCCGTATCGACCGCTCATCGGCTCAGTCCGCCGGGGAATCGGGACGGCCCTCGGCGAGCAGCTTGCGGAAGCCGTCCTCATCGAGGACCGGCACCCCCAGCTCGACCGCCTTGTCGTACTTGGAACCCGGCGAATCGCCCGCCACGACGTAGTCGGTCTTCTTCGACACCGAGCCCGCCGCCTTGCCGCCACGCGTCAGGATCGCCTCCTTGGCGTCGTCGCGGGAAAAGCCGGAGAGCGATCCGGTGACCACCACCGTCAGCCCGTCCAGCGTGCGCCGCACACTGGTGTCGCGTTCGTCGGCCATCCGCACCCCGGCGGCCCGCCACTTGTCGACGATCGCGCAGTGCCAGTCGACGGTGAACCATTCGGTGAGCGCCGCGGCGATCGTCGGGCCGACGCCTTCCACCGCGGCCAGCCGCTCGGTCGACGCCGACATGATCGAGTCCAGATCGCCGAACTCGGTCGCCAGGGCACGCGCGGCCGTCGGCCCGACGTGCCGGATCGACAGCGCCACCAGAACCCGCCACAGCGCCACCTTCTTGGCCTTGTCCAGGTTGTCGAGCAACCGTTTGCCGTTGGCCGACAGCGCGCCGGCCTTGGTCCGGAACAGCTCGGTGCGCAATAGGTCATCCTCGGTGAGCGCGAACAAGTCGCCCTCGTCGGTGATCACGCCGGCCTTCAACAGCGCGGTCGCGGCTTCGTAGCCGAGCCCCTCGATGTCGAGCGCCCCGCGGCCGGCGACGTGAAATACCCGCTCCCGCAACTGCGCCGGACACGATCGGGCATTGGGGCAGCGGATGTCGGCGTCGCCCTCCTTGGCCGGCGCCAGCGTGGTGCCGCATTCGGGACACGTGGTGGGCATGACGAATTCGCGTTCAGAGCCGTCGCGCAGGTCGACGACCGGACCGAGCACCTCCGGGATCACGTCGCCGGCTTTGCGGATCATCACCGTGTCGCCGATCAGGACGCCCTTGCGTTTCACCTCCGCGGCGTTGTGCAGGGTGGCCAGCCCCACCGTCGACCCCGCCACCTTCACCGGCGTCATGAAGGCGAACGGGGTGACGCGCCCGGTGCGCCCGACGTTGACGCGGATGTCGAGCAGCTTGGTCTGCGCCTCCTGGGGCGGGTACTTGTATGCGACGGCCCACCGCGGGGCGCGCGAGGTGGTCCCGAGCCGGCGCTGTAGCGCCACGTCGTCGACTTTGACCACCACGCCGTCGATTTCGTGCTCGAGGTCGTAGCGGTGCTCACCCCAATAGCCGATCCGCTCCTCGATGGCGGCAAGGCCGCGCACGCGCGCGGTTTGTTCGGCCACCGGCAGCCCCCAGGCGCTCAGCGCGGTGTAGGCCTCGTGCTGGGTCGTCGGCGCGAACCCCTCGGTGCGGCCGATGCCGTGGCAGATCATCCGCAGCTTGCGCCGGGCCGTGACGGCCGGGTTCTTCTGGCGCAGCGACCCCGCGGCGCTGTTGCGCGGGTTGGCGAACGGCGCCTTGCCGTCTTCGACCAGGCTGGCGTTGAGCGCCTCGAAGTCGGAGAGCCGAAAAAAGGCCTCGCCGCGCACCTCGAGCAGGGCGGGAATCGGGAAGTCGGTGCTGGCGGACAGCCGCTCGGGGACATCGTCGATGGTGCGCGCGTTCAGGGTCACGTCCTCGCCGACCCGGCCGTCGCCGCGCGTCGCGGCGCGTTCCAGCCGGCCGTCGCGGTACACCAGCGCCAGGGCGACCCCGTCGATCTTGAGTTCGCACAGGTAGTAAGGCTGGTTGCCGACCTCGTTCTCGACGCGGTTGCTCCAGGCCACCAGCTCGTCGCGATCGAAGACGTCATCGAGGCTCAGCATCCGCTCCAGGTGCTGCGCCTCGCCGAACTCGGTGGCGAATCCCGCTCCGCCGACCAGCTGCGTCGGGGAATCGGGCACCCGCAGTTCGGGGTGGCGCTCCTCCAGCGCGAGAAGCTCGTTGAACATCGCGTCGAAGTCCGCGTCCGAGACGATCGGCGCGTCCTTGATGTAGTAGCGGAACTGGTGTTCACGAACCTCTTCGGCCAGGTCCTGCCACTGCCGGCGAACCTCGGGCGATACCGAATCGGCTTCTGCTGCGCTCACCTTGGCAGGCTATCCGAGGGCACCGACGCGAAACCGCGCGCGCTCAGTCCTCGACTCCGTCCTCCACGTAGGCCCGCAATCGATCCACCGCGGCGTCCCACCGGCGGGACAGCTGACTCAGGTAGTCGCTGGCCGAGGCCAGCGACCGGGTCTGCACCGTCCACACCCGCTCGCGGCCCCGCCGGCTGCTGGTCACCAGACCGACCGACTCCAACAGCTGCAGGTGCTTGCTGGCCGCCTGCCTGGTAACCGGGACGACGCTGGTGACCTGCGACGTCGAACTGGGGCCTTGATCGCAGAGCCGCACGATGATGCGCAGCCGGTTGGGATCGCCCAGCGCGTCGAACAGCGGCGCGTCGACGGCGACAGGTCCGCTCATACCCGGACGTCTTCGACGAACCTGCGCACCAGCGTGGTCTGGATCGCCCAACCCTCGCCGTTGGCCTCGAACGCCGGCCCGCGACGCGCCTGCGGAATTGCCTCGAATCCCGACTCGGTGATCGTCAGCAGCACACCGTCCGGCCGCTCGGACAAAGTGAACTCGACCAGCGTCGTCGGCTCGTGGTCGTAGTCGACATCCGAGTCGACGGCGGACGGATGCCAGCGATAGGCGAACCGGCGCTGCGGCTCGACGGCGACGATCTGCCAGGTGCTTTGCACCCCGGCGTGCCCCTCCTGTCGCTCGGCGACCTGGCTGTCGACGATGGTCGGGCTGATCGCGGCGGTCACCGACGTCCCCGCGACGAACGGCCCGTCGAAGCGCACGCCGAACCAGCGGCCGAACTCCTCGGCGTCGCTGATGGCCCGCCACACCCGCTCGAGCGGCGCGCGCAACACCACCTGCTTCTCGATCTTCATATGCAACCTCCTGGTTGCCTATGAGTTCAGCACGGTGTCGCCAGAAACGCAACCAGATGGTTGCCTATTCGATGGCATCCTCGGCGAACATCTCCGCCGCCTTGCGGGTGAGTTCGATCGCGGCGCGCGCCCACTCCGGCGTCGTGCCGGCCAGACCGCACGCGGGCGTGACGCCGATGCGGTCGCGCAGCGCCGAACGGGCGAAGCCCAGGCGATCGGTCACCGCGACCACCGCGGCGGCCACCTCCCGCGCCGACGGGCGACGAGGCGGGGCTTTGCCGGCGACCACCCCGAGCGCAACGGTGCGGCCGGACTCCACGAACTCGGCAACACCGTCCAGATCCGCCGCGTCAAGCGCGCCGGCGTCTACCGAGACCGCACGAAAGGCGCTGCGCTGCAGGAGGTTCCACGGCAGGCCGGGAGCGCAGCAGTGCAGCATCACCTCGCCGCCCGCGGTGCGGGCGCAGGTGTCCAGCAGCCCGGCCGCCACCTCCTCGTCGACCGGCGCCACCGGGCTCAGCGCGGTCACCCCGCTCAGCCCGCCGCCCAGGGCCATGGGCAGCGACGGCTCATCGAACTGCACCACCACTTCCGCCTCGAGCCGGCGGGCCACCCCCGCCCGGTGCGCAGCGACGCCCTCGGCCAGCGACGCCGCCAGGTCGCGCAGCGCCCCGGGGTCGGTGATCGCCCGATGACCGTTGGCCAGCTCGACCTCGGCCGCCAGGGTGATCGGGCCCGGCGCCTGCACCTTCACCACCCGGCCGTCGTTGCGCAGGCCGGCGCCTTCCCAGGCCTCTTCGAGCGCGTCCATGTCCTCGTCGAGCAGGCTGATGGCCCGGCGGGTGACCGCCCCGGGGCGGGCGGCAAGCCGGTAGCCGCGCGGCACCGTGTCGATGGCCATGTCGACCAGCAGCGCACCGGCCCGGCCGAGCATGTCGGCGCCCACTCCGCGCGCGGGCAGCTCGACGATGTGCGCCAGCGCGCCCGCGAGTTCACCCACGACGACTTCGGCGGCCTGGCGCGCGCCGATTCCGGGCCACGAGCCGACACCGCTGGCGCTGGCAAACGGATGGGTGAAAACACTCACCGGACAACCGTATTCGACGTCGCACCGCCCGCCGGTCGGCAGGGGTCTGTGTGCCGCGGGACAGCGCGGGTAGGTTCAACGCCAAAGGGGTGCGAAAACGTGTCGCAGAAGGCGAAATCGGCGTGGCTACCGCTGCTGTGCGCGGTGGTGGCGCTGCTGGTGTCGTGCACCCGGGTGGTGGACGGTGCGGCCGTGGCGGGATCCGGCGCGGGCCACAGGGTGGTGCAGGGCGTCGACGTGGACACGATCCTGCTGGACCAGTCGCGGATGCGCGCAATCACCGGCGCCGGTGAGCATCTGACCATCATCCCCTCGATGGACGGCACCAGCCCGGTGGACATCGACGCGCTGGCCGACAATGCTCCGCGCGAGTGCCGGTTCATCTACGCCGAGACGGCAACGTTCGGGCGCGATCTCGAGGCGTTCCACAAGACGACGTTCCAGGACCCACCCGATGGCGCGTTGATCTCCGAAGGCGCCGCGGCCTATCGCGATGCCGACACCGCCCGTCGTGCCTTCGGCGCCCTGGTGAGCACGGTCGGCGACTGCGCGAACGGCTCGAGCGGGCAGCTCTACGTCGGTGACTGGAACGCCGACGCCACCTCGCTGCACCTGCGGCCCGGCGGGTGCGGCCGCGACTACCGGATCCTGTCGGTGGCCATGCTCGAGGTGACCTTCTGCGGGTTCGCGCAATCGGTGTCCGACATCGTGATGACGAATATCTCCGCGAACATGCCGCGGTAGCCGCGGTTCAGCGGGTGGTTCCGGCGATGGTGGCGCTGCCGAGCACCTCGTCACCGTCGGGATCGGGCCGATACAGCACGAGCGTCTGACCCCGGGCCACCCCGCGCATCGGCGCGCGCAGCCGCACGACGAGCTCGTCGTCGACCAGTTCGGCTATCGCGTCGGCCGGTTCGCCGTGTGCGCGCACCTGAACCGCGCACTCCACCGGGCCGGTCGGGGTGGCACCCGAGGTGAAAATTGGTGTCCGGCCGACCATTTCGCGTATCTCGAGATCGGCCGCCTCGCCCACCCGCACGGTGCCTGTCTCGGCGTCGATCGAGGTCACGTAGCGCGGACGGCCATCGGGCCCCGGCCCGGCGATACCGAGTCCCTTGCGCTGGCCGATGGTGAAGCCGTGCACGCCGTCGTGCTCGGCGAGCACCGTGCCGTCCGCATTGACCACCGCACCGCGGCGCACCCCGATGCGCTCGCCCAAAAAGGCGCGGGTGTTGCCCGAGGGAATGAAGCAGATGTCGTGACTGTCCGGCTTTTCGGCGACCGTCAGACCGCGTCGCGCCGCTTCGGCCCGGATCTGCGGTTTGGGGGTGTCCCCGATCGGAAACGCCGCGTGGCGCAACTGCTCGGCGCTCAGGACGGCCAGCACGTACGACTGGTCCTTGTCGTGATCGACCGCGCGACGCAGGCTGCCGTCCCGCAACCGGGCGTAGTGGCCGGTGGCCACCGTGTCGAACCCGAGCGCAACGGCTTTCGCCGACAGCGCCGAGAACTTGATCTTCTGATTGCACACCACGCACGGGTTTGGGGTCTCGCCGCGCGCATACGACGATACGAATTCGTCGATGACGTCCGACTTGAACCTCTCCGCGAAGTCCCACACGTAGAACGGGATTCCGAGCACATCGGCGACGCGGCGCGCGTCCGAGGCGTCTTCCTTCGAGCAGCACCCTCGCGAACCGGTGCGCAGCGTGCCGGGTGCGCTGGACAGCGCCAGGTGCACGCCGACCACGTCATGTCCGGCGTCGACCATCCGGGCGGCGGCGACCGAGGAGTCGACGCCACCGCTCATGGCAGCAAGCACTTTCACTCAGGACGCCCCCGCGGCGGCCAGTGCGGCGCGACGGGCGCGGTCGACCGCCCCGGGCAGTACCCGCAGCACCGCGTCGATGTCCGACTCAACACTGCTGTGCCCCAACGACAGTCGCAGAGATCCGCGGGCGCTGGCCGCATCGGCGCCCATCGCGATCAGCACGTGGGATGGCTGCGCGACACCGGCGGTGCACGCCGACCCTGTCGAGCATTCGATCCCGTTGGCGTCCAACAGCATCAGCAACGCATCGCCCTCGCAACCACGGAACGTGAAATGCGCGTTGCCGGGAAGGCGCTGGGGGTACCTCCCGCTTGCGGGGGACGGATCGCGGGCGCCGTTCAGGCTGACGTCCTCGATGCCGCCCAGCACGCCGTCGACCAGCCGGTCGCGCAACGCACGCAACCGGGCGCTGTTCACCTCGAGCCCGTCGACCGAGATCCGGGCCGCCGCCGCCATTCCGACGGCGCCTGCGACATCGGCGGTGCCCGAACGGATGTCGCGCTCCTGCCCACCTCCGTGCGCCAGCGGCACGCACGCGACGTCGCGACGCAGGAGCAGCGCGCCCACGGCCGGCGGTCCGCCGAACTTGTGGGCCGCGACGCTCATCGCCGACAATCCGCTGGCGGCGAAGTCGACCGGCAACTGCCCCACCGCCTGAATTGCGTCGCTGTGCATGGGAACGCCGAATTCGGCGGCGACGGCGGCGAGTTCGGCCGCCGGCATGACCGTGCCGACCTCGTTGTTGGCCCACATCACCGACACGAGCGCGACGTCGTCGTGGCGGGTGAGCACCTCGCGCAGCGCCGCCACCGACACCGACCCGTCGGCGGCGGTGGGAAGCCAGGTGACCTCGGCGCCCTCATGTTCGACGAGCCAGTTCACCGAGTCCAGCACGGCGTGGTGTTCCACCTCGCTGGTGACGATGCGCCGCCGGCCGGGATCGGCGTCGCGGCGGGCCCAGTAGATGCCCTTGACCGCCAGATTGTCGCTCTCGGTGCCACCGGCGGTGAAGATGACCTCCGAGGGGCGCGCGCCCAGCCGGTCGGCGATCAGCTCACGGGACTCCTCGATGCGCCGGCGCGCCGCCCGACCGCTGGTGTGCAGCGAAGAGGCGTTGCCGACCGTGCCGAGCACAGCCGTCATCGCCTCGATTGCGGCGGGGTGCATCGGGGTGGTTGCGGCGTGATCCAGGTAGACCATGACGCGACCCACGATACCGGCCCGCCGGTTTGCTCAGGCCACCAGCACGTGCCCGTGACCAGCACGCCGCGGGGTTCCAGCACCCACCGCGGATTGGCACCGGCCGGCCAGGGCGCGCCGGTCGGTCCCCGGGAGCTGCAGAGACTCGACATGCACCCGCGCCAGCGTGCGGGGCACCACGAGCAGCCGGCGGATCGAGCTCAGCAGGGTCTCGTCGCCGACGAAGGCCGGCACCGTCGAGGGGCTGCCGTCGACGTGGTGGTAGGTCAGCCGCAGCGGCTGCACCGGACGGCCGGCGTCGATGGCGGCCTGAAACATCGCCGGATAGAAGGCGCCGCGGTCCCGACCACACCAGGTGGTGCCCTCCGGGAACGCCACCACCGTCTGTCCGGCGCGCAGCCTGCGGGCGACGGCGTCCACGACACCGGGCAGGCGGCGCAGACTGGACCGCTCGATCGGGATGATCTTCAGGAAGCGGGCCACGATCCCGGTCGCCGGGCCGGTGAACATGTCGGCGCGCGCGACGAACGAGCCGGGCAGCACCGATCCGATGGCGAAGACGTCGACCCAGGACATGTGCGGGCTCACCACCAGCACCCCGCTCAGGTTACGAATCGGGTTGCCCGTCACGGTGATTCGGACGCCCAGGCAGCGCAGCACCAACCTGCAATAGATGCGCTGCACGCGGGTGCGGCCCGGCAGCGGCACCGCCAGCAGCGGCAGCCCCGGCGCCAACAGCAGCGCCAGGAACAGGCGAAGGGTCATTCGGAGCGCCCTGCGCAGCGGCCGCGACGCCACCACGTCGCCCGCACGCACACAGCTTGCATCGCACGATGCGCGCGGAAGCCAGGAGTGCCCGGTGCCCGCGGGGGCGTTCATCGCCGTCCGCCCGCCGATCGCATCTCGGCGGCGGCGGACACCGATCGGAGTCGCCTGAGATATCGGGTGTCGGCGTGCGCCTTGCCCAGCAGGGCGCAGAAATCACCGACGCCGAAGTCCGGATCGTGCGCGGGTTCGCCGCACACCTGGGCGCCCAGCCGCAGGTAACCGCGCAGCAGCGCCGGAACCGAGGGCCGCGCGGGCGGCGGTATGTCGTCGAGTGGGGTCCCGTCCACCACCACCGGCCGGTGCGGGTGGACGCGGTATTCCGGCGGTGCCCCGTGCCGGCTGAGGATGAAGTCGCGGACACCACGCAGTTGACTGCCCGGAACGCCGGACTCGCCGCCGATGGGCACCGACACGCACCCGGTCACGTAGTCGTAGCCGTAGCGGTCCAGGTAGGCCAGAATGCCCGCCCACATCAGCAGCACGACGCCGCCGTTGCGATGCCCGTCGCGCACCACGGCGCGTCCCATCTCCACCAGCGACGGCCGCAGTGGGTCGAGCGCGCGGATGTCGAACTCGGTGGCGGTGTAGAGCCCGCCGGCGGCGATGGCCCCCGCCGGCGCCAGCATGCGGTAACAACCGACCAGCTCGCCGGTGTCGTCGTCGCGCACCAGCAGGTGGTCACAGAACTCGTCGAACCTGTCGACGTCCCGGCCACCCTGGTCGGCGGCCGGCAGAGCGAAGCCCGGCGTGCTGGTGAACACGTCGTACCGGAGTCGCTGCGCCGCCTCGATCATGCCTGGGTCGGTGGACAGCAACAGGGAGTAGCGGGGTGCGGCCGACGAGCTGGTGGTCGCACCGGTGGGCTTGTCGCTGGGTATGAGGACTGAAGCAATGCTCATGAACCCCAACGTGGCGTAGTCGATGAGCTAGTCGGCATCGCCGTTGTGACGTGTCGGTGCACGTCAGATGACGAACTGTGCGCGGGGTGGCCACGCCGATCCCGCGGTGCGACGCAGCTCACACAAGGCACACAACGGCGGGTGAACGCTGCGTTGCCGATTGCCGCGGTTGAGCTCGCACCGCGTGGGGTAGGACGTGCATGGTGACTCTCGTAACCCCGGACGCGCCATGAGCGGGGACACCCGCCGCTGGTGCTTCGCCGATCAACTGGGCCCGCACTTCTTGGATGACCCCGGCCAGCCTGTGCTGCTCGTCGAGTCCCGCGCGGCCTTCGAGCGCCGCCGATTCCACCGCCGCAAGGCCCACCTCGTGCTGTCAGCGCTGCGCCACCGCGCGGCCGAACTGGGCGACCAGGCACAGTTCCTGCAAACCCGTACCTACGGCGAAGCCCTGGAACGGGTGCAGGAACGGATCAGCGTCTGTCAGCCCACCACCTGGGCGGCGGACCGATTCGTGCGGTCGAAGCCGGCGATCGACGTGTTGCCCGCCCGCGGGTTCTGCACCGGCCGCGCGGAGTTCGATGAGTGGGCCAAGCGGCAGCGCACGCTGCTGTTGGAGAACTTCTACCGCGACGCGCGCCGCCGGTTCGACCTGTTGATGGACGGGGACCGGCCCGCGGGCGGTCGGTGGAACCTCGACGCCTACAACCGCGAGCCGGCGCCCAAGGACGCCAACACTCTGGACGTGCCCCCACCGTGGCGACCCGACGAGGACGACATCGACGAGCAGGTGCGCGCCGACCTGGACCGCTGGGAACGCGACGGCGCGGTCGCCTTCGTCGGCCGCGACGGGCCGCGCGAATTCCCCGTCACCGCAACCGAAGCGCAGTCCGCCCTGCAGGTGTTTATGCGGGATCGGTTGCCACACTTCGGTCCTCACGAGGACGCGATGCTCAGCGGCGACCGGTTCATGGCGCACAGCCTGTTGTCGGCGCCGATGAACCTCGGCCTGCTGGACCCGTTGGATTGCGCGTACGCGGCCGAAGACGCCTACCGGGCGGGCGGCGCCCCGCTGAACAGCGTCGAGGGTTACATCCGCCAGCTGATCGGGTGGCGTGACTACATTTGGCACGTCTATTGGCATTTCGGACCCGACTATCGGCACCGCAACGCGCTCGAGGCGCGCGCGGGGCTGCCGGACTGGTTCGCGGACCTCGACGCCGACGCGGTCGAGGCGCGCTGCCTCAAAGACGTGCTGGCGCAGGTGCGCGACCACGGCTGGGCGCACCACATCCCGCGGCTGATGGTGTTGTCCAACTACGCGCTGCAGCGCGGCTGGAGCCCCGCCGCGGTGACCGACTGGTTCCACCGGTGCTTCGTCGACGGTTACGAATGGGTGATGGTCGCCAATGTCGTGGGCATGTCGCAGCACGCGGACGGCGGGCTGATGGCGACGAAGCCCTACGCCGCGGGGGGTGCCTACATCAACCGCATGAGCGACTATTGCGGGCAATGCTCGTATCGGCCCACCGAGCGAGTCGGTGAGCGCGCCTGCCCCTTCACGGGCGGCTACTGGTCGTTCTTGCACCGCAACAAGAAGTCTTTGGAGGGCAACCGGCGGATGATCCAACCGTTGGCGGGTCTACAGCGGCTCACCGATCTCGACGACGTGGTCGAACAACAGCGCCGGCTCGGGCAGGCCGCGCCGTGATGTTGACCGCCGACAAATACGTCGCGGCGCCGCCGTCGGCGGTGTGGGAGTTGCTGGTCGACCTGGACGCGTGGCCGCTGTGGGGCCCGACGATTCGGGGGGCCCGGCTGGACCGGCCGCACACCGAGCTGGCCCTGCACGCCACCGGCACCGTGCAGACCTCCCTGCTCGTCGCGGTTCCGTTCGAGGTCACCGAGTTCGAGCCGGGCCGCCATTGGGCGTGGAAGGTCGCCGGTGTGCCCGCGACCCGGCACCGGGTGGACCCGGTGGGCGACGGCGCGCGGGTGAGCATTTCGGTGCCGTGGTGGTCCGCGCCCTACCTGACGGTGTGCTCCGTCGCCGTGCGCCGCATCGACGCGATGCTGACCGGCGCCTAGCGCGCGCCGCTGGCCGGGCCCGAGAACCGTTGTGCGACTTCGTAATCCACGGTCACTGCCGATCGGAGTTCGGTTGACGGTGCGGGCACGGCGCCGGTGTGGCGGGTCCGAACGCAAAAGCCCCCGGCGCCGAGGTGCCGGGGGCCGTGCGGCCGAGAGACTCAGCCCTTGCGCGTCTTGATCGCCTCCGTCAGCTGCGGAGCGACCTTGAACAGGTCGCCCACCACGCCGTAGTCGGCGATCTCGAAGATGGGCGCCTCTTCGTCCTTGTTGACCGCGATGATCGTCTTGGACGTCTGCATGCCCGCGCGGTGCTGGATGGCACCCGAGATGCCCAGCGCGATGTAGAGCTGCGGCGAGACGGTCTTACCGGTCTGGCCCACCTGGAACTGGCCGGGGTAGTAGCCGGAGTCCACGGCGGCGCGCGACGCACCGACTGCCGCACCCAGCGAGTCGGCCAGCTCCTCGACGACGCTGAAGTTCTCCGCGCTGCCGACACCGCGACCACCGGAGACGACGATGGTGGCCTCGGTCAGTTCCGGACGGTCACCGGCGACCGCGGGCTCGCGGGCGGTGATCTTGGTGGCGTTCTCGGCCTGTGCCGGGACCTCGACCTTGACCTCTTCGCCGGCACCGGCCTGCGGTTCGGCGTCGACCGCGCCGGCGCGCACGGTGATCACCGGGGTGTCACCGTTGGCCTGCGCCTCTACGGTGAACGCGCCACCGAAGATGGAGTAGGTCGCCTTGTTGCCTTCCTTGACCTCGACCACGTCGACCAGCAGGCCGGATCCGATCCGGGCCGCGAGCCGGCCGGCGATCTCCTTGCCGTCGGCGTTGGCCGACAGGATCACCGCGGCGGGCGAGTTGGACTCGGCGCGCGAGGCCAGCACGTCGACCACCGGGGTGATCAGGTACTTGTCGACGTCGTCCGACTCGGCGATGTAGATCTTCGCGGCGCCGGCCTCCTTAAGCCCGTCGACCAAGGGCGCGGCGGTCCCGGGAGCACCGACCACGACGGCGGCGGGCTCGCCCAGCGCGCGGGCGGCGGTGATCAGTTCGGAGGTGACCTTCTTCAGCGCACCTTCTGCGTGCTCAACGAGCACCAGTACTTCAGCCATGGGTTATTTCGCTCTTCTCGTCTTGGGGGAATCGGGTCAGATGATCTTCTGGGCAACCAGGTACTTGGCGACGTCGTTACCGCCCTCGCCCTCGTCGGTGACCTTCTCGCCCGCGGTCTTCGGCGGCTTCGGCGTCGACGACAGCACGGTCGATCCGGCGTTTTCCAGCCCGACCTCGTCGCTCTCGACCCCGATCTCGGCGAGGGTCAGCACCGTGACCTCTTTTTTCTTGGCGGCCATGATGCCCTTGAAGGAGGGGAAGCGCGGCTCGTTGATCTTCTCGGTGACACTGACCACCGCGGGCAGCGTGGCCTCGAGCGTGAACACGCCCTCGTCGGTCTCCCGCTCGCCGGTGACCTTGTCGCCCTCGATCGAGAGCTTGCGCACGTGAGTGAGCTGCGGCAGGCCGAGGTACTCGGCGATGACGGCCGGTACCGCGCCGCCGGTACCGTCGGTGGCCTCGTTGCCGGCGATGACCAGCTCGGTGCCCTCGATGGTGCCCAGCGCACGCGCCAGGGCCCATCCGGTCTGGACAACGTCCGAGCCGTGCAGGCCGTCGTCCTTGAGATGGACGGCCTTGTCGGCGCCCATCGACAGCGCCTTGCGGATGGCCTCGGTGGCGCGCTCGGGACCCGCGGTCAGCACGGTCACCGAGCCTTCGCCGCCCTCGCGCTCACGGATCTGCAGCGCCTCTTCCACCGCGCGCTCGTTGATCTCGTCCAGCACCGCGTCGGCCGCCTCACGGTCCAACGTGTAATCGCCGTCAGAAAGCTTGCGCTCCGACCAGGTGTCTGGGACCTGCTTGATCAGGACCACGATGTTCGTCATGAGTGTGGTTCGTCCTCCTAGAAGGGGGCCCGCAGCAATCGACTGCGAAACCTCGGTACGCGTTTTCGCAACGCACGGCCGTGTTACTACCCGGTAACTTTGTGCGGTATGCATTCACACCATAGCTGGTCGTAGTGCACGTTCTCGCAGCCCGTCCGCGGCTTCAGGAGCCGGGGCTCACTTCCCCGGTTCGCGAATCCGACACTTCGCGTTAGCCTGCCTATGCAATGAGCGCACCGGTCCCTGACGCCCCGCAGCACACCCCTGGCGACACCGCCTCGGCGGGTGACGCCGTGATGATGCTGACGGGCGAGCGCACCATCCCGGGTTTGGACATCGAGAACTACTGGTTTCGCCGCCACGAGGTGGTCTACCAGCGGCTTGCCGAACGCTGCGTGGACGCCGACGTGCTCGAGGCCGGCTGCGGCGAGGGCTATGGCGCCGACCTGATCGCCGCCGTCGCCCGCCGCGTCATCGCGGTGGATTACGACGAGGCCGCCGTCGCCCACGTCCGCAGCCGCTACCCGCGGGTGGACGTGATGCAGGCGAACCTCGCGCGGCTGCCGCTGCCCGATGCGTCGGTGGACATTGTGGTCAACTTCCAGGTGATCGAACACCTGTGGGACCAAACACAGTTCGTCATCGAGTGCGCCCGTGTGCTGCGGCCGTCGGGGCTGTTGATGATGTCGACCCCCAACCGGATCACCTTCTCCCCGGGCCGCGACACCCCGATCAACCCTTTTCACACCCGCGAACTCAACGCCGCCGAAGTGACCCAGCTGCTCATCGACGGCGGCTTCGCAGACGTGTCGATCAGCGGCCTGTTCCACGGCCCGAGGCTTCGCGAAATGGATGCCCGGCACGGCGGCTCGATCATCGACGCGCAGATCGAGCGCGCAATGGCCGCTGACCCTGGGGCGCCGTGGCCGCCCGAGCTGGCGGCCGACGTCGCCGCCGTCACCATCGAGGACTTCGAGCTGGTCGAGGCCGACGCGGGGGCGCGCACCGGCCACCACATCGACGACAGCCTCGACCTGATCGCGATCGCGGTAGCGCCGTGAGCACGCCGCAGAACCGGGTTCCGGGCCTCTTCACCCTGGTTTTGCACACCCACCTGCCCTGGCTCGCCCACCACGGCCGCTGGCCGGTCGGCGAGGAATGGCTGTATCAATCCTGGGCGGCGGCCTATCTGCCGCTGATGCGCGTACTGAACACGCTGGCCGCCGAAGAACGGCGGGGCGTGCTCACGCTGGGCGTCACGCCGGTAGTCAACGCTCAGCTCGACGACCCGTACTGCTTGGACGGCATGCATCACTGGCTGGCCAACTGGCGGCTGCGTGGGCTGGAGGCCACCAGCGTGCGGTCCGCTCCCCGCTCGAAGTCGGTGGGCTACCAGTCCTGCACACCGGAAGCATTGCGCGCCTTAGGGATTCGCGAATCCGCGGAGGCGCAGCGGGCGCTGGACGACTTCGCGACGCTGTGGCGGCACGGGGGCAGCCCGCTGCTGCGCAGCCTGCTCGACGCCGGCGCGGTGGAGCTGCTCGGCGGCCCGCTGGCCCATCCGTTCCAACCGCTGCTGGCGCCGCGGCTGCGCGAGTTCGCGCTGCGCGAGGGTCTGGCCGACGCGCAAGCGCGCCTCGGGGCGCGAAAGGGGCGAGGCCCGAGCGGGATCTGGGCGCCCGAATGCGCCTACGCGCCCGGCATGGAGCACGACTACTCTGCCGCGGGCGTCACCCATTTCATGGTCGACGGCCCGTCGCTGCACGGCGACACGGCGCTCGGCCGGCCCGTCGGCGACACCGATGTGGTCGCGTTCGGGCGTGACCTGCAGGTCAGCTACCGGGTGTGGTCACCGAAATCCGGGTACCCCGGGCACGCCGCGTATCGCGACTTCCACACCTATGACCACCTCACCGGCCTCAAGCCGGCCAGGGTGACCGGCCGCAACGTGGCCTCTCAGGACAAGGCTCCCTACGACCCCGAGCGCGCCGACCACGCGGTCGACCTTCACGTCGCCGACTTCGTCGAGGTGGTCCGCAACCGCCTGCTCTCGGAGTCCGACCGCATCGGGCGACCGGCCCACGTGGTCGCCGCCTTCGACACCGAACTGTTCGGCCACTGGTGGTACGAGGGCCCGACGTGGCTGGAGCGGGTGCTGCGGGCCCTGCCGGAGGCCGGCGTCCGGGTGGGCACGCTGAACGACGCCATCGCCGACGGTTTCGTCGGGAACCCGGTCGACCTGCCGCCCAGCTCGTGGGGGTCGGGCAAGGACTGGCAGGTGTGGGCCGGCGATCAGGTCGCCGATCTGGTCGCCCTGAACAGCGAAGTCGTCGACATGGCGCTGAGCACCGTCGACAAGGCGCTGTCCCAGACGGCGTCGCTGGACGGGCCCACCCCCCGCGACCACGTCGCCGATCAGATCCTGCGCGAAACGTTGCTGACCGTCTCCAGCGACTGGCCCTTCATGGTCAGCAAGGATTCGGCCACGGACTACGCCCGCTACCGCGCGCACCTGCATGCGCACGCCACCCGCGAGATCGCCGACGCGCTGGCATCAGGGCGGCGCGAGACCGCGCAGCGGCTGGCCGAGGGATGGAACCGCGCCGACGGCCTGTTCGGCGCCCTCGATGCCCGCAGGTTGCCCCGATGAGGCGGGCGGCGGCGTGAAAATCCTGATGGTGTCGTGGGAATACCCGCCGGTGGTGATCGGCGGGCTCGGCAGGCACGTGCATCATCTGTCGACCGCGCTGGCCGACGCGGGTCACGACGTCGTCGTGCTATCGCGGCGTCCGACCGGGACCGATCCCCGCAGCCATCCGTCGTCCGACGACATCAGCGAGGGCGTCCGGGTGATCGCGGCAGCCCAGGACCCGCACGAGTTCACCTTCGGCACCGACATGATGGCGTGGACGCTCGCGATGGGTCACTCCATGATCCGCGCCGGTCTGCCCCTGACGAAGCCGGGCACCAACCGCGCCTGGCGGCCCGACGTCGTGCACGCCCACGACTGGCTGGTGGCCCACCCGGCGATTGCGCTCGCCCAATTCTATGACGCGCCAATAGTTTCCACGATCCACGCCACCGAAGCCGGCCGGCATTCCGGCTGGATCAGCGGTGCGATCAGCCGTCAGGTGCACGCGGTCGAATCGTGGCTGGTGCGCGAATCCGACTCGCTGATCACGTGTTCGGCGTCGATGGCCGACGAAATCACCGAGCTGTTCGGTCCCGGCCTGGCCGAGATCACGGTGATCTGCAACGGCATCGAGACGGCGCGATGGCCGTTTGCGGAGCGCCGGCCGCGCACCGGGCCGGCGGAGCTGCTCTACCTGGGCCGGCTCGAATACGAGAAGGGCGTGCACGACGTCATCGCCGCGCTGCCCCGGATCAGGCGCAGCCACCCCGGCACCACGCTGACCATCGCCGGTGAAGGCACTCAGCAGGGCTGGCTCATCGAGCAGGCCCGTAAACACCGGGTGCTCAAGGCCATTCGCTTCGCCGGGCACCTCGAACACGCGGAGCTGCTTGCCGTGCTGCATCGCGCCGACGCCGCGGTGCTGCCCAGTCACTACGAGCCGTTCGGGATCGTGGCGCTGGAAGCCGCCGCGGCGGGCACTCCCCTGGTGACCTCGGACATCGGCGGCCTGGGCGAGGCGGTGATCAACGGTCAGACCGGTGTGTCGTGCCCGCCGCGCAACGTGGCCCGGCTGGCCGCGGCGGTGCGCACCGTGCTCGACGACCCGCAGGCCGCGCAGCGGCGCGCGCACGCCGCCCGCGAACGACTCACGTCGGATTTCGCTTGGCGCACGGTGGCCGAGCGGACCGCGCAGGTGTATCTGGCGGCCAAGAGAGGGGTGCGCCAGCAGCACGCCCGGCTGCCCATCGTCGAGCACGCCTTACCGAACCGGTAGCGGCTAACGTTTCAGGCATGGGGCTGGACTATTCGAGCGTCGTGGACGCTCCCATCACCGACGTTTTCGATTGGCATGCCAGGCCGGGGGCCTTCGCCCGGCTTTCGCCGCCGTGGCAGCCGATGCGGCTGGTCACCGAGGCGGCCTCGCTCGAGGACGGGCGGGCCACCCTGGCACTGCCCGCTGGTCTGCGCTGGGTGGCCGTTCACCAGCCCGACGGTTATGACCCGCCACGGCGTTTCGTCGACACGATCGGCGGCGACGGCCTGGCCGCGCTCCCGGCGCGAATCGCGGTGCGCTGGCGGCACACCCACGAATTCGAAGATGTCGGAGACAACCGCACCAGGGTGATCGACAAGGTCGACACTCCGGTGCCGGGCACGCTGCTGCGGCCCATGTTCGACTACCGGCACCGGCAGCTGGCCGACGACTTGGCCGCCCACCGGCTGGCCGCCGAGAACGGGCTGCGGCCTCTGACGATCGCCGTGACCGGATCGTCGGGGCTGGTCGGTTCGGCATTGACCGCGTTCCTGCGCACCGGGGGGCATCGCGTGATCCAGCTGGTCCGCCACCCCGCCCGCGGCGACGATGAGCGACGGTGGAACCCCGACGATCCCGAGCCGGGAGTGTTCGACGGGATCGACGCGGTGATCCATCTCGCGGGCGCCTCGATCGCCGGCCGATTCACCGATCAGCACCGGCAGGCCATCCGGGACAGCAGGATCGGGCCGACTCGGCGGCTGGCCGAACTGCTGGCCCGCAGCCAACCCCGGCCCGGCGTGCTGATCTCGGCATCGGCGATCGGGTACTACGGATACGACCGGGGCGATGAAACCCTCACCGAAGACAGCGATCGCGGCGACGGATTTCTGGCCGACGTGGTGGCCGACTGGGAGGAGGCGACCACGCCGGCCCAGCAGGCTGGGGTGCGGGTCGTACACGTGCGGACCGGCATCGTGCAGTCGCCCGCCGGCGGCACATTGAAGCTGATGCGTCCGCTGTTCAGCGCCGGGCTGGGTGGCCGCCTTGGCAACGGCCGGCAATGGCTGTCCTGGATCGGGATCGACGATCTGGTGGTCGTCTACCACCGTGCCCTGTGGGACGGTGCGCTGTCCGGTCCGGTGAATGCCGTTGCACCGCAACCGGTTCGCAACACCGAGTACACCGCCACGTTGGCCGCGGTGTTACACCGGCCGGCGGTGTTGCCGGTGCCGTCGCTGGGTCCGCGGCTGCTACTGGGCGGACAGGGCGCCCGCGAGCTGGCGTGCGCAAGCCAGCGGGTGGCGCCGGCCAAGCTCGCCGCCGCCGGGCATCGATTCCGCCAACCGCAATTGGATCAGGCGCTGCGTCACCTGTTGGGGCGCACGGGTTGACGATCCGTTTCAGGGCACCCGCCGCGTGGTGAGCGGCCCGTCGGTGACGTCACGGGTGATCGCCTCGACGAACGACCGGGAATGCAGCACCGGGCTCGGCGTCCCCGAGTCGTGAACAAATCCGTCGATGAGGTCGCCCAGCGCCGCGACCGATTCCCACCGCGGCGACCACCCGAGCACGTCGCGCGCACGGTGAGTGTCGAGCAGCGGCAACGAAAACGCCATATCGAGCCAGCCCCGGTCGATGGGCTGCAGCCTCGCCCGCCACGAAGCCTCCACTACCAGCCCGAGCACGGCCGAGGGCACATGAATCGGGTGTGCCCGCAACGCTTTTGCGATGTTGTCGCGGGATACCGGTGGTTCGGCGGCGAGGTTGAACGGGCCCAGCGCGCAACGTTCGATCGCTTTCACGCAGGCGTCGGCGACATCGTCGGCGTGCGCGATGGACACACACAGCGACCGGTCCAGCGGGAGTATGGGCAGCCGGCGCAGCCAGCGCGGATCCAGGTACGCGGGCAGGGTGTAGCGCCGCAGCCCCGGTGCGGCGTCGCGCTGCATGACGAAACCGGGCCGCATCCGCGTGATGCCGACGCCATCGGGATTGCGGCGCTCGTAGTCGTCGAGCATGTGTTCCACCGTGGATTTCGCCCTGCTGTAGGCCGATGATCTGATGCCCGCGGTCGACCATGACTCGTCGACCTGCTCCCCGTACCGCCCGGCGGCGTAGGTGCCCACCGACGACATGTGCAACAGCTGAGGCACTTTGGCGTTGTGCGTCGCGCTCAACACCGCCGCGCTGCCATTTACGGCGACCGCATCGAGGTATCGCCGGTTACGGGTGGGTTGGAACCCCCACGCCAGATGGATCACACACTGCGCGCCGCGAAAAACGTTGAGCAGCTGGATTTCCACCCCCGGATCGGCGAGGTCCAGCTCATGCCATTGGACGGATCGATACACGCCGTTCGGCGGCGGCCGCCTGCGGGTGACACCGACAATCTCGTAATCGGTACCGTCTTCGGCGAGCCGGCGCAGCAGCGCGGTGCCGATGTTGCCACTGGCCCCGGTGATGACGATCCGCTTGGACACGGCTACCTCCTTGGAATGCGCGGCTATTCTTCGGCGTCTCTGCCGTCGCGGCTGTGCTGATAGGCGCGGGCGCGCAGGTCTGCTAGCCAACGCGGGTGCAGGCTCAAGCCGGGCGGCGTGTTGAGGACGGGGTCGAACGATACGTCCCGGTCACCTCCGGGATCGATGGCACCGGTCAGGGTGATGCGGGCCAAGGGCCTGAAATCTGCTCTGCCGCAGGCTTGGTCGAGTGTCACCTCGATGTTGCTGCGCTCGAGCTTGGACCTGACGCTGTCCAGGGACAACCCCGTGCCGCCGATCTCGCTGGAGGTGCGGGCCCGGAGCCACCAGTTGTTGTCCCGATAGCGCAACGGCATCAGCGTCGTCAGGGTCTGACCGTTCCAGGACGTGGCCGGCCGTAGCGCCAGGGCGCGCGACAGCACCCCGGACCCCGACGAGACGAGCAGGATGTCCCACGGCTTGTCGGCCGGCTGCGGCGAGGGCAGCCGTAAGGCCAACCCGATGAAGTCGGGCAGCGCCCCGGGCGTACCGCCCGCCTTCGACACGCGCGCAACAAGTTCCGACGACGCGATCGGCAAGCCGTGGCTCGCAGGGGCAATGCGCTCGATGAAGCCCTCGGCGAGCACCCCGATCGGATGGAAGAATCGCTTGCCCCGGATCGCGGACCCCCACTGGAAGGGCAACGCGACAACATCGAAAACGTTCACCGGCGGCGGATTCCCATTCTGTGGCGGGGGAAACAAGGGCCGTTCAACACCGCCGCACCCGCGTGCGGACGTGAAAACTACGACGACGGGGAAGGGGTCGTGTGCCGGTTGATCATTCGCAGCTCCGGGGGATGGTGCTGCGGGCTGTAGGTGTGGCTGTCGATGTAGACCTGTGCCATGACCGCCTGCCACGACTCGATCTGGGGTGAGGACTTCCAGGTGCCCTCGACCAATCCCACGATCAGTGCATCGTGTTCGTCGGTCAGGGTGTAGACCGGACCGCCGAAGTCGCGGCTGTCGGGGGCCATGTCGGTGATGGCGAAGCGCCCGTTATTCACCGAGCTGACCGAACCGCATCGCTGACCGGTGGCGCTGCTCAGCTGGCATACGGGCATCCCGGGCTGCGCGCGCATGCCCGGCGCGGATCCCAAGTGGCGCCCCGTCGGCAGCACATCGGTGGCGGCCACCTCCGGCGCGATCGCAATGACTTCGTATTCCACGGGCAGAGTGTCGGCGCTGGAGTCCGCGTCGACTTGGCGGCGGCCCAGGACGACGTTGCCAATCGGCTTGCGTTGTCGATCGGTCACCACCGACTGCCCGCCGTCGCATTGGCCGCTGGTCATGGCGACTCGTAACCGCGGCTCCACCAGTGCCACCATGCAGATCGTGCCGCCTTGGCGAATCTCCATTCCGGGAAAAACGCTGCTGCCGGGGTCGGCCGCTGCCTGACCGGGTGCGGCAAGAACCATTGTCGTGAGTGCGGATGCGACCGCCAGCCGGCGTAGTCGGCGGCCGAGCTCTTCCATTGGGGCGCATCACCCCTCGCGTCCGGGGTCCTTCGCAGTTACTACTTGACACGCGTATACCCGCAGCCTGACCGGCGAAACCGCCGTCCGTCCGGCCGGTAGGCGAACGAGCGCTGGTTGCCAACGGGCCGCGAAACGAAGACTTCGCGGGTCCAGGAACGGCGGCCTGCGCTGAAAGCGCTGGTAAGGCTGGCGCCCGGTTCGCCGTCCCGCCCGGGATGTTTCGGCGAAGCGATAACTGCGTGCTCATCTCGGCGGTAGGCTGCGGAGCAGGTTGAGTTCACAGCTGCGTCTCTAACGGGAGCGGTGCGCAAAGCACTGTTCACTCCCTCCTTAACGACAGTCGATAGGCGCTCTCATGGCTGCTATTCACTCCGCAAACTCAGCGGACAAATCCGAACCCCCGCGGTGCCGGTACATGGCTCACTTCGGCCGGGCACAGCTGTTCGTCTATGCGCCCAACTTGGGCACGGTCCTGCGCGTCGACGGCGAAATCGACGCCTCGAACGCGACGGATCTCACCCAGGCGATCAGAAACTTCGCCCGGCTCAAGACTCCCCTGGTTCTTGACCTCAGCCATCTGCGTTTCGTCAGCGTGGAGGGCTTCCGGGCCCTGCTGTTCCTCAACGACGAGCTGCGCAAGGCGCGCGTGTACTGCGGCATGGTCGGCGGCACGGCGGTCCGTCCCCTGTTGCGCATCGTGCATCACTACGGTTTGCCGATCGCCGGCTCGGTGCCCGAGGCGTTTCAGATCCTCGAAGACATGCTCAGGGCGAGACGCCAGGTCCTGTCCGGCCGGCCGCGGCCTAGACCGGTCCGGGCACACGCCGCGCACAGCGCCGCGTCGTAATAATCGGTTAACCTTCTGCGGCGGTTAGGGTTTCGGCCCGTCACCCAGCTCGTCCTGAAAGCAGCGCAACGCGTCGATCAGCGCGGTGAAGACTCGATGCGCGGCGGTCAGGTCGGCATCGGGTAGGTCCGCAAGTGCGACTCGGGCATGCGCGTTGAGCGGACTGAAGAACGACCGGGCCGTGGCCATACCGGATTCATCGTTACGCAACACGACTTTTCGGCGATCGGCCGGGTCGTTGTCGCGACGGATATGACCGGCGCCGATCAGCCGGTCAACCAGATAGGTGATCGCCGACCCCGACAGCCCCATTCGCTGACTGAGGTCGCTCGAGGTCATCGGTCGCCCGCCCATCTCCGCCACCATGATGTAGAGAAGGGCGCGAAAATCATTGGGCCGCAAGCTATGTATGAGCGCGAACAACCGACCGATCTGATCGGACTCGGTTGAAAGCTCCCGCAGATCGGCCGATATCAGCGATTCCAGCTCATCACGGCCGAAGCGCTGCGCATCAGCGTCCATAACGCTGTGAGCATATCGCCGATCGAGGTGACATTTCAGTTACTTAAATGTTCAGCATGCTGTGGCCGCCGGCGATCGGCAGTCGACGGAGCGCTCGAGTGGCGCCAACCGATGAACTTCATTAAGTTAATGTTTAAGTTATTGAAAGAGGTGGTACATCGTAGCGGTCGGCGCGAGGGCGCGTCTGACGGTACGTGCTGTGGTTTTGCCCGCCTCATCGGCGGGTATGACGCGTGTGTTCGGTCGCCCAGGACTGGACACACCAAGCTGTCCGGAAGGGAGCGCTTGGGACAGTATGAGAGCTTTGTCGTTTTCACCCGCCGATACGCCGGTGGCGATCGGTTGGCTCAGCGCTGACGATTTCGAAGCGTGGCGGTCGAACCTGCGGCGGATGGTGTTGGGCGATGTGGCCGATTTCATCGCCGCGCGACGTTCCGGCGACCTGGACGAGCTGCGCATCGACGCCGCGGGAGACATCCTGGTTGAGTTCGTCTCCGGCGGCAAATGCCTGCGATCGACGTTCGCATACCTGGGCTGGCTGTGCGGTGCGGCGCCCGACGACGCAGCCCTGCGGGCGGCGGCCAGTTTCGAGTTGCTGCACGCTTTCGCCCTGCTCCAAGACGATGTCATGGATGGGTCCGACGAACGGCGCGGCCGTCCGTCGGCGCACCGGCAATTCGGCCAATGGCATCGCGACCGCGGATTGTCCGGCTCGTCGCGACGATTCGGTGAATCGGCGGCCATTCTGCTGGGCGACCTCTGCCTGATCTGGGCCGAGCAGATGCTGCGCGAAAGCGGCGTCGACCCCCGGCGTCTGCAACGCGCGTGGCCGCGCTATGACGCCATGCGCACCGAGCTCGCCGTCGGGCAGTTCGCCGACCTGACCAACGACGCGCGGCACACCCCCGGACTGGACGTCGTGCTCGACGTGGCGCGGCGTAAGTCGGGCAACTACACGGTGCGCCGGCCGCTGGAAATCGGCGCCGCAATGGGCGAGTGCGACGTTCGAACGTTATCCCAACTGGGCCGCTACGGCGCGGTCGTCGGCGAGGCATTCCAGCTTCGCGACGACATCCTCGGCGTTTTCGGTTCGCCGGCGGTAACGGGCAAGCCAAGCGCAGGCGACCTGCTCGAGCGCAAGGCGACGAGCGTCGTGGTGGCCGCCCACCAACTGGCCGATGCGCCGACCCGGCGTGAACTGGTCGAGCTCGCGAACCGTGAGACCCTCGACGACAACGCGATCGACCGGTGGAAGGCGCTGATCGTCGAGACCAAAGCGGTGCAACTAATCGAGCAGATGATCGACGACCGTGTCGCTTCCGCGCGCGATCATCTGCGCGACCTGCCGATCGACGAACCGGTTCGCACCGCGCTGGCCGAAATGGCGGCTGTCTGTACGGATCGCGTTAGATGAGTAGCACCAACCGGGGAGCCTGTTGATCATGCGGACCATCGAAGGGCGCGGAGATCACGTGGTGGTGATCGGCGCCGGGCTGGCCGGCCTCTCCGCGGCGATGCACCTGGCCGGCCGCGGGCGGGCAGTCACGGTGGTGGAGCGCGAGTCCTGGCCCGGCGGGCGCGCCGGCCGCCTCGACATCGACGGCTATCGGATCGACACCGGGCCGACGGTGCTCACCATGCCGGACATCATCGACGAGACGTTCGCGGCCGTGGGCGAACGGCTCTCCGATCGCTTGGAGTTGTTGACGGTCGACCCGGCGTACCGCGCCGTGTTCGCCGACGGCAGTGCGCTCGATGTGCACAGCGACGCCGATCGGATGGCCGACGCCGTCGCGGAGTTCGCTGGCTTCGGGCAGGCAGCGGGCTACCGACGGCTTCGACAGTGGCTGACGCGGTTATACCGCACCGAATTCGACGGATTCATCGCCGCGAACTTCGATTCGCCGCTGTCCCTGCTCACCCCGCAGTTGGCGCACCTGACCGCGATCGGTGGCTTTCGCAAGTGGGACCGGATGGTCAGGCGGTACATCACCGACCCACGGTTACGGCGAATCTTCACCTTCCAATCGCTGTACGCCGGCGTCGCGCCGCGTGACGCTCTGGCGGTCTACGCGGTCATCGCCTACATGGACACCATCTCGGGGGTGGTGTTCCCGCGCGGGGGCGTACGCGCGCTCCCCGACGCGCTGGCCGCAGCCGCCGCCGAAGCCGGTGTCCGATTCTGTTACGGCGCAACAGTTACCGCGCTCGAACGCACGGGCGGTCGGGTCACCGCCGTGGTGACCGAGCAGTCCGGGCCCATCGCCTGCGACGCGGTGGTGCTGACCACCGAGCTGCCGCAGACCTACGCCTTGCTGGGCCGCACACCGCGCCGCGCGCTGCGTCTGCGCGCCTCACCCTCGGCTGTCGTGGCGCACCTGGGTTGCCCCGCCGTCGCATCCGAGACGGCCCACCACACCATCCTCTTCGGCGAGGCGTGGGATCAGACGTTCACCGACATCGTCGACGACGGACAACTCATGCGGGACCCGTCGTTGCTGGTCACCCGGCCGACCGCCAGCGATCCCACCCTGGCTCCGGAGGGACGCGACCTGCTTTACGTGCTCGCCCCGACGCCGAACCTGGATCGGGGCACCATCGACTGGGCCAGCACCGGCGGCGCCTACGTCGAGGACATGATCTCGCACGTCGCCGACCGGATGCTGCCCGGCTTGCCGCACGACGCAACGGTTTTGGATGTCGTCACGCCGGCCGACTGGGCGCGCCAGGGCATGGCGGCCGGCAGCCCGTTCGCGCTCGCTCACACGTTCGGTCAGACGGGACCGTTTCGTCCGGGCAACATGGTGCGCGGCATCGGCAATGCGGTGCTCGCCGGATCGTCCACGGTGCCCGGCGTCGGAGTCCCGACCACGCTGATCTCCGGCCGGCTCGCCGCCGACCGTGTCACCGGCGTCCCCACCCGATCGACCGCGCACTTCGACATGAAAGCCGGTTTGCCATGATGCGCAGCGAGTTGGCCGCGGCGGGAATCGACGATCCGCGGCTGCGCGACGGATACCGCCAATGCCGCGAACTCAACGCCGCCCATGGCCGCACCTTCTTTCTGGCCACCCGGCTGCTCGCGCCCGACCAGCGGCCGCCCGTGCACGCGCTGTACGGCTTCGCCCGATACGCCGACGACATCCTCGACGATCTCGACCCTCGGGTGGGCCCCGACGTCCGCGGCCAGCGCCTGCAGCAGTTGTCCGAGCGATTCTTCTCCAGCGACGCTCACTTGGACGATCCGCTGGTGGCCGCGGTCACCGACACCGTGCGGCGCTATCAGATCAGCGCCGGGCTGTTCGAGGACTTTCTGGCTTCGATGCGGATGGATCTCACCGTCACCGACTATCCCGACCGAAAAGCCCTCAACCTGTACATGCGAGGCTCCGCGGAAGCCATTGGGCTGCAAGTGCTTCCGATACTGGGCACGGTGGCGCCCGCGCAGGAGGCCGCCCCGTATGCCGCGGCACTGGGCCGGGCGTTCCAGCTGACCAACTTCCTGCGTGATATCGACGAGGATTTGCAGCGCGGCCGGGTGTACCTGCCGGCCGACGAACTGGCCGCCGAGGGCGTCGACCGAGAGCTGTTGATGTGGTGTCACGCGCACCGCCGCACTGACCCTCGGGTGCGCCGGGCCCTGATCACCCAGCATGAAATCACCCGGCAAACCTACCGATTCGCCACGGAAGGGATCGCCACGCTGGCGGCCCGATCGCGACCGTGCGTGGCGACCGCGGCGGCGCTGTACTCAGAAATCTTGGACTGCATCGAAAGAAGTGACTTCGCGGTGTTCGATCACCGCGCCACCGTCGGTAACGCGCGACGGCTTCGAGTCGCCGGCGCGGGACTGATACGGTCGTGGCGAGCGCGGAACAGCGCGCGGGGCGTTCGTCAATCGGGGGCCGCATGAGCGATCGGTGGCAATACCTGGCTGTGCTCGCCGCATGCCTGGTGATCACCGCGCCGCTGGAGATCTTCGGCCCCGGCGTCTACCGGCAGTGGCGCCGGGTCATCAAGGCGATCGCTCCGGTGGCAGTCGTGTTTCTGGTTTGGGACGAGATCGCGGTCGCCGCGCACGCGTGGACCTATGACCGCGCATACCTGTGCGGCCTGAGCATCCCGTTCCGGGTGCCGATCGAAGAGGTGTTGTTCTTCCTCGTCATTCCGTTGTGCGCGTTGCTGACCTACAACGCCGTGACCACCATCCTGGAAAGGGTGCACCGCCGATGACCGGCCTCGGCTACACCCTGCCGGCCGCGTTGGCGGTATTAGTGGTCTGCGCAATGGAATTGGCGATACTGCGAACCGGGCTCTTCCGGCGCCCGGCGTACTGGCTGTCGATGTTGATCGTGCTGGGATTCCAGATCCCCGTGGACGGCTGGCTGACCAAACTCAGCTCTCCCATCGTCAGCTATGACGACAGGCAACTGAGTGGCGTGCGTTTCCCGTTTGACATCCCGATCGAAGATTTTCTGTTCGGTTTCGCACTGGTCACCGCGGTGCTGCTGCTGTGGGAGCGGCAACGTGCGCGTCGGTGATGCGAGCACCGGTGAGTTGGCGGCCGCGTTCGACGCGGGAGCGGCGGCCTACGACCGCCTGGTCGGCGCCAGCCCGGGCTACCACGCGCAGCTGACTTTGTCGGCTCGACGGATGCGGATTCCGGCCCGCGGCAAAGGGTTACGGTTGCTCGATGCCGGATGCGGCACGGGCGCCTCGACGGCCGCGCTGCTCGCCGCCGCGCCCGAAGCCGACATCGTCGCCGTCGACGCGTCGCGGGGAATGCTCGACGCGGCGCTCGCGAAGCGCTGGCCCGACTCGGTGCGCTTCGTGCACACGCCCGTCGAGCAGCTGGAAGAGCACGGGATCACGGGTCCGTTCGACGGCATCCTGGCCGCCTACCTGATCCGCAACGTCGCCGACCGCGACGCGCAGCTGCGCAAGTTCCGCGAGCTGTTACGCCCGGGCGGCACGCTGGCGGTGCACGAATATTCGGTGGCCGACTCCCGCGCGGCGACCCGGATCTGGCACGCCGTGTGTTGGGGCATCATCATCCCCGCCGGGTGGTGGCGCACCCGGGACGCCGGCCTGTACCGCTACTTGTGGCGCAGCGTGCTGGCGTTCGACGGCGTCGCCCGGTTTCGGATTCGGCTTGCCGACGCCGGTTTCACCGCGGTGCACAGCGAGACGATGCCCGGCTGGGAGGCCAACATCGTGCACACTTTCCTGGCGGACGCGCCGCCATGACCGCCGATCGGCGTCGCCGAACATTCGCCGCGTCAACGGGGTTGCCGGATGCCGCTGAGCTCGCGTCGCGCCCGCGGGTGGCCGTCGTCGGCGGCGGGATCGCCGGGCTGGCGGCCGCCACCGGGCTGGCCGAGCGCGGCGTCGCCGTGGAGGTCATCGAAAGCGAGCGCTACCTCGGCGGCCGGGTGGGGGGCTGGACCGAGCGGGACGGCGGCGCCGAGCTTGCGATGAACCGCGGATTCCACGCGTTCTTCCGGCAGTATTACAACCTGCGCGCCCTGCTGAGCCGAATCGACCCGCAACTGCGAATGCTCACTCCCGTCGAGGATTACCCGCTGATCGACGGGGCGGGGCGGCGCGACAGCTTCCGCGGGCTACCGCGCACCCCACCGTGGAACGCCGTGATATTCGCGGCGCGCAGCCCCACATTCCGGCTGCGTGACTTCGCCCGAATCGACGCCCGCGCGGCCGCACCCCTGGCGGCCGTGTCGGTGCCCGGCACGTATGAGCGCCTGGACCACACCGACGCCGCGACGTTTCTCGAGGACATCCGCTTCCCCGAGGCCGCACGGCATCTGGCGTTCGAGGTATTCTCCCGCAGCTTCTTCGCCGACCCCTCCCAGCTCTCCGCGGCCGAGTTGGCGACCATGTTCCACATCTACTTCCTGGGGTCGTCCGAAGGCCTGATCTTCGACGTGCCGTGCGCGAACTACGACAGCGCCCTGTGGCAGCCGTTGCGTGGCTACCTCGAAGGGCGGGGCGTTCGGTTCCGGCTCGCCACCAAAGTGCTGAGCATCGGCACGGAGTCCACCAAGTCCCTGCGGGTCCGCACCGATTCCGATGACCACTCCGACGTCGACGCCGTCGTATTGGCCACTGACATAACGGGTTTGCAGCGGATCGTTGCGGCGTCGAGCGACCTGGGCACCGACGACTGGCGCGCCCAGATATCGCGGCTGGGCACCGCGCCACCGTTCGCCGTGCATCGGTTGTGGCTCGACCGCCCGGTGGCGGCGCACCGGCCGGCGTTTCTGGGTACGGCGGGCCATGAGCCGCTCGACAACATCAGCGTGCTGGAGCGCTACGAACGCGAAGCCTGCAACTGGGCCGCCGCGCATCACGGTTCCGTCGTCGAACTGCACTCGTACGCACTCGATTCCGCGCCGCCCCGCGCCGCCGCGCTACGACAACTGCACAGGATCTATCCGGAAACCGCTGGGGCACAGATCGTCCACGAGAGGCTGCTGCACCGCAGCGACTGCCCGCTGTTCTCACCCGGCTCCTATCCCCACCGCCCGCCGGTCACCACGCCCACGCCGGGCCTGGTGTTGGCCGGCGACGCCATCCGCATCGACTTGCCGGTGGCACTCATGGAGCGCGCCGCCACCACCGGCTGGTGCGCCGCGAACGAACTCCTGCAACGATGGGGGTTGGCCGGACACCCGTTGGCCACGGTACCCACCCAAGGCCGGTCACCACTGCTGCGATGGCTTGCCGACCGCGAAAGACCCAGCCGACCATGAAGATCCGCGAACAGCTGAGGCAACGCCTGTCCGCCACCCGGACCAAAGGGTGGCCGCTTGAAGTGCTCCCACGCATGTCATGGGCGGGTCAGCGTCCCACATATCGTGACGCACAACCGGCCATCATCGAGGGCGCGCTGCGGCGCTCGCAGCGCAAACCCACCGGCAACTGGTACGCGTTCGCCGCCAGTGACCAGGTGCGCGGCGGGCGACCCTTCGGCACGCGCGTCGCGGGTGTCGGGCTCGTCGCCTGGCGCGAAGAACTGGGCAGGCTGTGCGTGGGGCCGCGGAGCTGTCCCCATCTGGGCGCAGACCTGGCCACCGGCACCGTGCACCGGGGCGCGCTGATCTGCCGCTGGCACGGACTGAAACTCGACGGACGCGCCCGCGAATTCGGCTGGAGCCCGTTGCCCAGCCACGACGACGGTGTCCTGGCATGGGTGCGGCTCGACGCGGAGGGCAAGGAGGAACCGCTCGATCGGCCGGTGATTCCGCAGCGGCCGACCGGCGACACGCTCAACGCGGTCGCGCGCATGGTGGGTGTGTGCGAGCCGACTGACGTCATCGCCAACCGCCTCGATCCGTGGCACGGCGCGTGGTATCACCCCTACTCGTTCACCCGGCTCGAGGTGCTCACGACGCCCACCGAACAGGTCGACCGATTTTTGGTGGCGGTGACGTTCCGGATGGGACGCCTGGGGGTCCCCGTCGTCGCGGAGTTCAGTTGCCCGGAGGCGCGCACCATCGTCATGCGCATCGTGGATGGAGAAGGTACCGGCAGCGTTGTCGAGACCCACGCGACGCCAATGGGTTCGGGTCCTGATGGCCGACCGCGCACCGCCGTCCTGGAAGCAACCATCGCGCATTCGGACCGGCCCGGTTTCACGCGGGCCTCGCGGGCGGCGCCATTGATCACGCCCTTCATGCGCTATGCGGCCACCAAGCTATGGCGCGACGATCTCGCCTACGCCGAACGCCGCTACCAGGTGCGCACGGGAATCGGGTAGCCCGGCGCCAAGCGCTGCGCGTGCAAGAATTCCCACCGTGCGCAAGCTCTACGCCGCCGTCGTCGCGGTGACCGTCGGCGCTCATCTGGCCTACCTGCTGTACGTGCCGTGCGGAGGCTTCCTCGCCCTGCGCTGGCCGAAGTCGATCCTGCTGCACGTACCGGCGGTGGCCTGGGGCGTCGCGGTCGTGGCGCTGCGGCTGCGCTGCCCGCTGACGTCAGTGGAATCGTGGGCGCGCCGTCGCGCGGACATGGATCCGCTGCCCACGTCCGGATTCATCGACCGGTATGTCACCAGACATTTCGTGCCGCCCGGCTGCGTCGGCGCTGCGCAGGCGCTGGCGTTCACCGCCGCCGCCGTGTCATGGGCTGTACTCGCCCGCCGGGGCACCGGCCGAGGGCGCCGCTGCATGCCGACCGCCGGCTGACCGCCGCCGCAGAACCCACAGCACACCACCCACGAGCAGGACCGCCAGCACGGCCACGGTGGGCCACATGGCCAGTTGCGCGAGCCACAAACGTCGTTGCAGGCGCAACACCTTGCGCTCCGCACGCCCCAGGCGCCGGGAAGTCTCGATCACAGTCATCGTCAGATCAGATACCCGAGGCGCACCCCGTCAAACCGCCGTGCGGCCCCGCTTGGCAGAACCGCTTAACTATTCAGTTGCTGAAACACCGGTATCGATGATTCGGGCCGCCGTGCGGCGGGAATGCCATAGGCCAACGCGGGGAGGAAGCAGATGAGCGACGGGGCCAGCACCGACATTGACGGCGTTGCAAAGGCTGTGGGACGAGTGACGGAGGCGCTGGAAACCATCGAGCGCGCCGGCGGACACCTGTATTCCTTCCATCAGCTCACCGGTCGCGCCGACCTGCAACTCGACGAGGCGGTGGCGCGGCTGAACGAAATCGGCCGGGCCGAGCTGGCGCAACACATCAGCCGCGAGCTGATCGGGCGCAACGTCTTGGCGGGCCGGTGGAGCTTCCAGGTCGTCGAGGAGTATGACGACGGCTACTACCGCTGTTTCAGCGAGACCGAACGGCTGGTGCGAAAGCTACTCACCGACGGCCGCCGTCACGTCCACGAGACCGCGTTGAAAGAGCGGCGGCGCACCGCAGGCAATTCGGCCCACACCGCGTCCCCCGGAGATGAATCGACGAAAGGTGAGCCCCGATGAGCGGCAACGAATTCAGCAAGGGTGACAAGGTCGAGTGGCAAAGCCACGGCACCACCGTCCGGGGCACGGTCGAGAGCAAGATCACCTCCGACACCGAAGCCGCCGGCCGCACGGTACGGGCGTCCGAAGACGAGCCGCAGTACAAGGTGCGCAGCGACAAGACGGGCGCCGACGCGGTGCATAAGCCGGGCGCACTACGCCGCGTAAAGTGATGCGCATCAACAGGATCCACGAGGAATGAGCATGGCCGACGACCAACAAACCACCTGGGAGCGCTTTCAGGACACCGTTAACATGACCGCCCACGAACTGGAAAAGTGGCTCGACACCGAGGAATCGAAGAGCGTCGGGCAAAAGCAGGGCGGCGACGAGTCCACCGGTCATGCCAGCGGCCGTCACATCGTCAAGATTCTGAAGGCCAAACGTGCCGACCTCACCGACGCCGACTTCGCCCACATGCGCAAGGTGGTCGGCTACGCCCATCGCCACCTGGCGCAACGTCCGCACGGCAAGATCGACGAGAGCCCATGGCGATACTCCTTGATGAACTGGGGGCACGACCCCGCGAAGTCGCGCTAGTGCCTGCTGCCTGCGGCTGAGCGGCCGCGGGTGCCGTAGGCTGAGGGCCGTCGATCGCACCGCGCACGCTGCGGGCGTCTTCGCTCTCAGCGTGTGCGCGACATGGGCTACAAAAGGAGAACCGCCCGAGCGTTTCGTCGGCCGCGATCGGCGGTCGCCGATACGCCGGCCGGCGTGTCTTGCAAGAAGGATGCGGGTAAGTGACCAAGCGCGTCGCCGCTGACCGGCGATTAGACCGAGCCGAACTCGAGAAATTGATGTCGGTCGACATGCGCGCGATCACTGCGCAGTCCGACCGAATAGGCCGGCACTTCGCCCGCCAAAACGACGTCAGCGGCACCGACTTCCACGCGTTGCTGCACATCATGGTCGCCGAAACCGCCGGCGAACCGTTGACCGCGGCTCAGTTGCGCCGACGCATGGACGTGTCACCGGCCGCCATCACCTATCTTGTCGATCGCATGATCGACGCCGGCCACGTCCGGCGCGAGCCCGATCCCCAGGACCGGCGCAAGACCCTGCTGCGCTACGAAAAGCCGGGGATGGCCCTGGCCCGGTCGTTTTTCACTCCCCTTGGGAGCGAACTACATACTGCGCTGGCCGACCTTCCCGATCGCGACCTGGCGGCGGCACATCGGGTGTTCACGTCGATGATCGAGGCGATGGCCGCCTTCGAATCCCGACTCGCCGCAACAGGTCCGAAAGTCTCAGCCGCCCAGGCGAAGCGCGCGCCGACGAAAGGCCGTCGCAGTACGGCTAAACGCGGCGATCAATGAACCGGCCACTCGGCAACGCGGCCCAGTAGCCGCTGCTCGATCAGGTCGGCACCGCGGGCAACACCTCCCGTCGCGGCGAATCCGGCGGCCACCCGGCGCGCGCCGTCGACCATTGTCATCGCCTCGCACACCTTCGCCCGCAGCCGCGCCGCGGTGAGCCTCTTGGCGGGCAGGCGGGTACCGCACCGGGCAACCTCCACCCGCCGCGCGACCTCTGCCTGGTCGCGCGCGAAGGGCACGACACAGACCGGTACGCCGCGATCGAGGGCCTTCAGCGTCGTGCCCATCCCCCCGTGCGTGATCGCGCAACGGGCTTTGTCGAGGATGGCCGCGTGCGGCACGAATCGGCATACGGTCGCGTTCGCCGGTTGCGGCAAATCGGCGGGTATGCCGGCCGGGAACGTCGCCACCACATGAACGTCCTCGTCGGCCAGCGCGCGCAAGGCGATGCGTCCAAGGACCTCGTCGGCCTGCCGCAGCGAGGACGTGTTCACCAGCACCATCGGACGATCGATCGCGTCGATCCACTCCGGTGTCGCCGTCGGTGCGGGCTCGAATACACAGGCGCCGATGTGGTGCACCAGGCCGGCCCATCCGGGATGCGGGTATTCGAACGGCGGCCCACCGACGGCCAACACCAGAGGGGCTCGCCGTATGAAGCCGTCCACCGATGTCACCGGCGGGACTCCCAGTTCGGCACGAATAGCGTTGATGCGGGGCAACATTGGCCGGTCGAACACATACCTGACGATCGGCCGCACCCCGGCGTCGCGGATGTCGCCGGCAAGGCCGGGTAGCGGACGCATTCCGGGACCGAATGGTGGCACTCCAGCCGAACGCAGGTACGGCGTGAACGGTGAGAACAGCAGCCACGGAATGTTCCCGGCGTCGGCGGCCGACAAAGCCCCCCAGCAGTTCGCATCGACGATCACCGCATCCGGTCGGATCGCGTCCACCGCGCGCCGAAAGTCGTCGACCTCCAGCAGGGCCCGCCGGCACAGCACGTCGATCGATAGCTTCAGCACTCCCAGCGCGTTTCGCGCTTCCCAATCGTTTCCGGCAATGGCCTCGATGGCCGGGTCGACCGGCTCGGCGTGCATGCCGGCCGTCCGCATCGTCGAGACACCGGCCGCCATGGTGCGCAGATGAACGTCATGGCCGCGTCCGGCCAGCTCGGCCAGCAGCGCCCCAGTCGGCAGCAGATGCCCCAAGGCGGGCGACCCGTACGCCAGGATGACAGCCACGTCGTCTGTACCTAGTGGATGGCGATGAGGTCGACGTCGCGCAGGTCCGCCAGCTTTGCGGCACCGCAGCCGTGCAGGCAGATCCGAAGCTCGTCGATGAACGGCTGCAACCAATCGACCACCGCCGCAGTGGATTCGATCGCGGCACCCAGCAGTGGCCGCGCCACCGCCACCACATCGGCGCCCAGCGCGATCGCCTTGGCCGCATCCATACCGGTACGGATTCCACCCGACGCGACCAGTGGGATCGCCGGCAGCACCTCACGCACCTCCACGATGGCGCGAGCGGTGGGGATACCCCAGTCAGCCAGGTGCGGATAGCGCAGTTCGCCGTATCGTACGAACTGCTCGACCCGCGACCACGACGTGCCACCGGCGCCCGCGACGTCGATTCCGGCGACCGGCAATTCGCCTTCGGCGCCGACGAGCTCCGCGGCCGCCACGCCGCCGATCCCGTGCCCGACCTCCTTGAGCAGCACCGGGCAGCCAATGGTGTCGGTCGCCTCGCGCAGCCTGCTCAGCGATCCGGAGAAATCCGTGTCACCGTTGTGCTGCACCGCTTCCTGCAGCGGATTGGTATGCACGGCAAGCGCGTCGGCGCCCACCCGGTCGAGCGCCTTCGCCAGATCCGGCACGGCGTCCTTGGTCAGTTGAGCCAGGCCGATGTTGCCGAAAAGCAAGACGTTCGGGGCCACATCGCGCACCGTAAAGCTCTGAGCGGCGCGCTCACCCAGCGCACTGTCCAGCATGATCCGCTGTGAACCCAGCATCATGCCCAGGCCCAGCTGCTGGGCGGCCGCGGCCAGATTGCGGTTGATCGTCCGCGACAGCTCGGCGCCCCCGGTCATCGCACCGATGAGTATCGGCGACTGGAGGTCGACGCCGAAAAAGTTGGTGGACAAGTCGATGTCGCCCAGATTGGTCTGGGTGAGCGCGTTGTAGGGCAGTTCGTAGCGATCTAGCCCGGTTGCGACTCCCTCATATCCGACCGGCTCGTTCAGGCAGACGTCGATGTGCCGCCGCTTGCGGCTCTTCATCTCCCCCCGGTCAGCGGTCATCGTAGGTACCCCCTCGCATCCGACGCTGGTCACAGCGTGCATTCATAATGTCCATAGTGCCCCCTGTCATGCATCGCCGGCGCTGCCGCGTGGCAATGCTTCATTTCAGTTGATTAATGTTTAACAAACTGAAAGGGTTGTGTTCGTGATGTGGGATTCCGTGGCCGCCGCCGTGACGGGCCGGCGTTCCTGGCTGGTCGCGCTGGCCACGGCCCTGCTCGGTGTCGCATTCATGGTTCTCGTCGGCAGCAATGCCGCGGCGGGCCAATCGCCGCGATCCGTGCCGGTCGATGCGCAGTCGGCGCAGGTCGACGCCCTGGCCAAGCAGTTTCCGGGAGGTGACAAAGCGCCGCTGATCGTTGTGGTCAGCCGGACCGACGGTGGAGCGCTGCGCCCCGCCGATATGGCCGCCGCCCAGGCCGCGCTGAACCGGGTGCAGGCGGCCCGGCCCGGGACGATCACGCCTGCCGCACCTGTGCTGCCGGCGCGGGACGCCAAGGCGGCCCTCGGCGTCGTGCCGATCAGCTCCGACTTGTCCGGGCTTGCCCTGGGCGACGCCGTCGCCGCGCTGCGCCGCGCCGCCGCCGATGGTCTGCCCGCGGACCTGCAGGCTCACGTGACGGGCGGCCCGGCGTTCGGCGCCGACATCGCGAGCGCGTTCACGAACGCAAACGTCACCCTGCTCGCGGTCACGACGTCGGTGGTGGCGCTGCTGCTGATCGCCACCTACCGCTCCCCGGTGCTGTGGCTGGTGCCGCTGCTCGTGGTTGGGTTCGCCGATCGCGTGGCCGCGGCGGTCGGCACGGCGATGGCGTCGCTGACCGGGCTGAGCTTCGATGGCGCCACTTCCGGGATCACCAGCGTGCTGGTTTTCGGTGCCGGCACTAATTACGCGCTGTTGCTGATATCTCGATATCGCCAAGAGCTCCGGCGCCATACCGGACATCGGGCGGCCTTGCGCCGGGCCGTGCGCAGGGCGGGACCGGCCATCGTCGCCAGCAACGCCACCGTGGTGCTGGCGCTGCTCACCCTGCTGTTCGCGTCCACGCCGAGCACCCGCAGCCTGGGCGCACTGGCGGCGTGCGGCCTGGTGGTCGCCGCGATTTCGGTGCTGGCGATCCTGCCCCCGCTGCTGGCCGTATGCGGCCCGCGATTGTTTTGGCCGTTCATCCCACACGCCGGGGGCGAAAAGACCCCCGATTCCGGCGGATGGCATCGCGTCGCGGAATGGGTGGGCGGGCGACCCGCCATAGTCGCGGCTGTCTCTATCGCGGCGCTGGCGGCCCTTGGCGCCGGCTTGTTGGGAACTCGGATCGGCTTGTCGCAGACCGAGCAGTTCCGGATACACGCGGACTCGGTAACCGGTTACAACGTAGTGGCCGAACACTTTCCGGCGGGCGTGGCGAATCCGACACTCGTCGTCAGCACTACCGACCACACCGCGCCGGTGCAACGGGCAATCACGTCCACCCCCGGCGTCGTGTCGGTGACCGAATCCGGCCGATCGGCATCCGGCCTGACGAAGTGGTCTGTGGTAATCGACGCACCGCCGTCGTCGCAGCGAGCATTCAATGTTGTTGCCGCGCTTCGTGATTCGACACGGGCTGCTGACCCCAGCGCAGTGGTGGGCGGCGCCGACGCGCAGGCCCTGGACGTTCGTGACGCGGCCACGCATGACCGGGTCCTGCTGATCCCGGCGATTCTGGCCGTCATCCTCGTCGTCCTTTACCTGCTGCTGCGGTCGGCCCTCGCACCACCGACGCTGCTGGCCGCAACGATTCTGGGCGCGCTGGCCGCGCTGGGCATGGGCGGCTGGGCAAGCCTGCACCTCTTCGGTTTCCCTGCGCTGGACAACACCACCCCGTTGTTCGCCTTCCTGTTCTTGGCGGCCCTCGGCGTGGACTACACAATCTTCCTCGTCACCCGGGCCCGCGAGGAAGCCGCACAGTACGGCGCCCGCGCGGGGATGGTGCGCTCGGTGTCGGCCACCGGGGGCGTGATCACCAGCGCGGGAATCGTTTTGGCGGCGGTGTTCTGCGTTCTCGGTGTACTGCCACTGATCGTCCTGACCCAATTGGGAATCATCGTGGGCCTGGGAATCCTGCTCGACACGTTCGTGGTGCGCACGCTGGTCATCCCGGCCCTGTTCGCCCTCATCGGCGACCGGATCTGGTGGCCAACCAGCCCCGGCCCCACCAAACCCCTTGAGCGACAAGCTGACCGCAAACAACCAGAACGGAGCACACCGTGAACAGGTCGATACTGGTAGCCACCAGCCTGGCCGTCGCCGCGGCCGCCGGCACCGGAAGCATCGCCAGCAGCAACGCCATTCCGCGGTGGTACTCGCGGCTTCGCAAGCCCTCCTATCAGCCGCCCCGTGCCGCCTTCCCCACCGTCTGGACCGCGCTCTACGGTGACATCGCGGCCACGTCCGCGGTGACCATCGACCGGTTTCGCGCGACCGGGCAGGATGACAGGGCGCGCACCTACACCGTGGCGCTGGCGCTGAACCTGCTGCTCAACGCCGGATGGAGTTGGCTGTTCTTCGGCTACCACAAACTCGGCGCGTCCGCGGTCGGTGCGGCGGCGCTGACCGCCAGCAGCGCCGATCTGGTCAGGCGCACCGCCCAAGCCACGCCGCGCGGCGGGCTGGCATTGCTGCCCTACCCGCTGTGGTGTGGCTTCGCGACCATCCTGTCCACGCACATCTGGCGACTCAACCGCTGAATCATGCCGGCACTGTTGTGGTTTCGCCGCGATCTGCGGCTGCGTGACCATCCCGCGCTCGTCGCCGCCGCCGAGAACGATGAGGTGCTCGCCTGCTTCGTACTCGACCCGCGCCTGGAAAAGTCGTCGGGGCAACGACGTCTGCAGTACCTGGGTGACTCGCTGCGGCGGCTGCGCGACGATCTTGACGGCCGGCTGCTGCTGGTCCGCGGGCAGCCGCACACGCAGATCCCGCGCATCGCCGAAGAGATCGGCGCATGCTCGGTGCACGTCTCCGAAGACTTCGCACCGTTCGGCAAGCGCCGTGACGAGCGGGTGCGTGCCGCGCTGGATTCGGTGCCGCTGGTCGCGACGGGGTCGCCGTATCTGATCTCGCCGGGGCGCGTCACGAAGCCGGACGGCTCGCCCTACAAGGTGTTCACCCCGTTCCTGCGTCAGTGGCAGAAGGCAGGCTGGCGCGAACCGGCCAAGTCGAACGCGAGCTCCGCACGCTGGCTGGATCCGGCGCAGCTGCGGATCAGGCAGTGCGAGATCCCCGATCCCGGCGCCGTTCTCGAGGTGCCCGCCGGCGAGGCAGCGGCGCGCAAACAGTGGAAGTCGTTCGTCGACAACGGATTACAGAGCTACGCCGAGGACCGTAACAGGCCCGACCTGACCGGAACCAGCCGCATGTCGGCGCACCTGAAGTTCGGTGCCATTCATCCGCGCACCCTGGCCGCCGACCTGGACCTGCGCGGGCACGGGGCGCAGGCCTTCCTGCGAGAGTTGGCCTTTCGCGACTTCTACGCCGACGTGCTGCACCACTGGCCGGCCAGCAGCTGGCGCAACTGGAACAGCGATTTCGACGGCATCCAGACCGACACCGGCGCCGAGGCCAAACGCCGCTTCGAGGCGTGGAAAGCCGGCGAGACGGGATTTCCCTTCGTCGACGCGGGGATGCGTCAGCTGCGCGACACCGGCTTCATGCACAACCGGGTGCGGATGATCGTGGCCTCGTTTCTGGTCAAGGACCTGCACCTGCCGTGGCAATGGGGCGCCGAATGGTTCCTGGACCAACTGGTGGACGGCGACATGGCGAACAACCAGCACGGCTGGCAGTGGTGCGCGGGCTGCGGTACCGACGCCGCGCCCTACTTCCGGATATTCAACCCGATCACGCAGGGCGAGAAGTTCGACCCATCGGGCGATTACATCCGGCGCTGGGTACCCGAGCTGCGCTCCGCCGCCGACGTGCACCTGAGCAAGGGCGAGCGGCCCGACGACTACCCAGCTCCCATCGTCGACCACGCCGCCGAGCGCAACGAGGCGCTGCGGCGCTACCAAAGTATCTGAACGAGCAGCCGCAAACCGCCGGCTAGCGGGCGGCCTTCTTGCGTTCGATGTCGGCCAGCGCGGCGGCCAGTTCGGCGCGTTGCGCGGCCGAACTCTCCCAGGCGAGCTGGCGGTTCTTGACCACCTTGGCAGGCGCTCCGACCGCGATGGAGTAGTCCGGGATCACCCCGCGGACCACCGCGTGCGACCCCAGCACGCAACCCCGTCCGACGGACGTGCCGCGCAGGACCGACACTTTCACGCCCACCCAGGTGTCTGGACCGATCCGGACCGGGGATTTGACGATGCCCTGGTCCTTGATCGGCATGTCGATGTTGTCCATGCGGTGGTCGAAATCGCAGACGTAGCACCAGTCGGCCATCAACACCGAATCACCGAGCTCGATGTCGAGGTAGGCGTTGATGACATTGTCGCGACCCAGCACCACCTTGTCGCCGAACCGCAGCGAGCCCTCGTGCGCGCGGATGGTGTTTTTGTCGCCGATGTGCACCCACCGGCCGATCTCGAGCTGCGAGAGTTCGGGCGTCGCGTGGATCTCCACACCTTTGCCGAGAAACACCATGCCGCGGGTGATGATGTGCGGGTTGGCCAGTTTGAACTTCAGCAGCCGCCAATAGCGCACCAGGTACCAAGGCGTATACGCGCGGTTGCGTAGCACCCATTTCAGCGAGGCCAGCGTGAGGAACTTGGCCTGGCGCGGGTCTCGGAGGTTCGATCCACGCCAGCGGCGATGGATCGGGGCACCCCACATGCTCGTCATGGCCGGACAGCCTAACTCGGTCATATACGTGCCCGCGAACCGCCACGGGTTACCCTCACCTGTACTCGATTGCCGCCGAACGGCCGGGTCTGCCCGCGAGCGGCCCGCCTCCCAAGAAGGGTTTGGAAAACCGAAGGTGCTTGCCCGACAACTCGTCAGTGGGCTCCGGCGTTGGTCATCGGTAGTGCTGGCGGCTGTGCTCGCGGTCATGCTCGGCGCGTGTGGCAATACCGACTCATGGGTCGACGCCTCGGCCGCGCAGGGCTGGCCGGCGCAGTACGCCGACGCCGCCAACAGCAGCTACACCACGACCGGCGGGGCCATGAAGCTCTCGCTGCAATGGACCCGGTCGGTGAAGGGAAGCCTGGCCGCCGGGCCGGCGCTGAGCGCACGCGGCTACCTGGCCCTCAACGCCCAGACCTCGGCGGGATGCTCGCTGATGGAATGGGAGAACAACGACAACGGGCGGCAGCGCTGGTGCGTGCGTCTGGTCCAGGGCGGCGGCTTCGCCGGCCCGCTGATCGACGGTTTCGACAACCTCTACGTCGGTCAGCCAGGAGCGTTGCTGTCTTTCCCGGTGACCCAGTGGACGCGGTGGCGCCAACCGGTGATCGGCATGCCCACCACGCCGCGGTTCGTCGGACAAGGCGACCTACTGGTGGCCACGCACCTCGGTCAGGTGCTGGTGTTCGACTCGCACCGCGGCCAGGTGGCCGGCAGTCCACTCGACCTGGTCGACGGCGTCGACCCCACCGACTCCGCACGCGGATTGGGCGATTGCGCGCCGGCCCGGCAGGGCTGTCCCGTCGCGGCCGCCCCGGCCTTCTCGACAGCTAACGGAATGGTGGTGCTCGGCGTCTGGCAGCCCGGTGCTCCCGCCGCGGGTCTGGTGGGGCTGAAGTACCACCCCGGACAGACGCCGCTGCTGACGCGCGAATGGACCACCGACGCCGTGGGCGCGGGTGTCATCGCCAGCCCGGTGTTGTCGGCCGACGGGTCGACCGTCTACGTCAACGGACGTGACCAACGGCTGTGGGCGCTGCGTGCGGCCGACGCGAAGGTGAAATGGTCGGCGCCGCTGGGTTTCTTGGCGCAGACGCCGCCCTCGGTCACCCCGCAGGGGTTGATCGTGGCCGGCGGCGGGCCCGACACGAAGCTGGTGGCGTTCAAGGATGCTGGTGATCACGCCGACCAAGCGTGGCGCCGCGATGACGTCCTGCCACTGTCGACGTCGAGCCTGGCGGGTACCGGTGTGGGCTACACGGTGGCCAGCGGACCACCGGCGAACGGCGCCCCCGGCATGTCGCTGCTGGTCTTCGATCCGGGCAGCGGCCGCACGCTGGACAGTTACCCGATGCCCGCGTCCACCGGCTATCCGGTCGGGGTGTCGGTCGGCACCGATCGCCGGGTGGTGGCGGCGACCAGCGACGGCCAGGTATACGGTTTCGCGCCGGCCTGACCCGGACATACCTCTGTGGTGCCGATCGATGAGCCCGCGGCGCCAGGCGCTGCGACAACCAACATCACTGCAAGCCCGCGGACCAGCGCCGCCGACATCGTGGCGACGTGCGTCCTGCTGGTCATTCACGGCGCGCTGTACGCGGCGAGCTTTGCATTGCTGGGTCTGCTCGTGATGACCACCGACCCCTGCGGATCGCGGAAATGCGGCGATCCGGCTTGGATCGACCGGGCCATGGACTTGGGCACCTGGGGTGGGGCCGCCCTGTTGGTCGCCGACATCGTGATCGCCGTGTATTTCCTGGCCCGGCGGAAACGACTTGCCTTCGTCGTCCCGCTGATCGGTTGCGTCGCACAGGTCGCGCTGGCTCTCGCCGCCGTGGCGATGGAGCTGCGGGCCGGACCGGTCTGAGCGGCAATGGCGCTCGCGAGTGCGGCGAAGCCGACGAATCGGGTCGTCAGCGACTAGATCGCCAGCGGCGGGATGGCGTTGCGCGGCACCTGGGCCTGCATTGGCCCGCCCAGCGCTGGCAGCATCTCGCCCGGGGCGAAGTAGAAGATCAGCTGGTCGTCAGTGATGGCGAAGTTCTGATAGTGCGTCGGGTCGTGTCCTGTCGACGGCAAAACCGCTGCGCCCAAGGGCGATTGACGTTCCAGGTCGCGCTGGACGATCGGGAAGATGGCGTCCAGCGGCGTAGCGCCCGGTGGGAACAGGTTGTCGAAGGTGATGGGCTGCTTCGTCCCAAAGTTGTAGTTGAACGCCTTGTACCAGATCGAGGAGTGCGCTCCCCCGACATCCTGGAAGAACTTGAGCACGACGCTGCGGGTGTTGTGCGGCGGCTGCCCGGCGTCGTGCTGCTCGGTGGTGGCCTCCAGCTGGTACGGCTGGTCACGTCCCCCGGAACTCTGCGCGACGGCGACGAAGCCGTCCCGGTTCTGGGTGATGTAGTCGGCCAGCGCCTGCTCGTCGGGATAGTCGGCCGGAAAGCTCATGTTGAGGGTGTAATTGGGGCCGGTGGCGCGCAGACGGCACATCTGGCCGGCCTCAACGGTGCCGCCCAGGCTGGCACACGACGGTGGCTCGGCCGCGGCGGGCGAGCCCAGCAAGACCGCCGCCGCGAGCAGCGCGGCGGTTATCAGAAAGCGCATCGTGGAAGTGTCCTCGCAGACTAGCCAGGGCCGGTGGCCCTGAGAGGTGACGCCGCCAGCGTACCCGGCGCTATCGGGAGGGTTGGCAAACGAACGCCATCGCCCGGCTGGAGGTCCGCGCTCCGACGCGGGCGATGACGACCGACAGCGACCGGCTCCCGCGCAACCGCATCCGTTTGCGCAACGCGTCCGGGTCTACCCGGACCCCGCGCACGAGGATCTCCAGCGACCCGCAGTCCAGCGCCGACAGCGCCTGGCGGAGCCGGCGTTCGTCGAAGACCAGCTGCTCGAGCAACTCGAACCCGCGGTCCGCCGCCGGCAGCCGATCGCCGGAGAGGTAGGCGATGTCGGGGTCGAGCTGCCACAGTCCGTGCCGCGCGGCGTAGTGGCGCACCAGCCCGGCCCGCACCACGGCGCCGTCCGGGTCGACGATCCAGCGCCCGACGGGCCGCACCGGGCAGTCGTCGGGGTCGTGGTCGGTGAGCTGCTCGCCGCGATCCAGCAGGTTCGCCCGTCGGCGCACCCCGGGGCGCGCCAGTCCGGCCGACCACAGGCAGGCTTCCCGCACCGAGCCGCGATGCGACGTCACCTCGATCTCCCCGTCGAAACCGAGGCGGTGCACCTGGCCGAAATCGATTCCGGGAGCGCACTTTACGACGAAATCCCGGTCGCGGTAGGTGTCGAGCAGCGAGCCCAGGCCGGGCTGGTAGTCGTCGACGCGCAGCCGCCGCCCCTCGACGCGCCGGGCCGGGTCGACGACGAGCACGGCGTCACGGCTGACCGGACGCCGCGCGTCGGCGCGGCAGATCCAGGCCGAATCCCCCAGGTTGTGGCGCGCCATCGACAGCCGCACCGGATCGATATCGCTGCCCACCGCCGCAATCCCGCAGGCTCCCAGCGCGGCCAGCTCGGTGCCGATCGAACAGGTCGCGTCGTGCACGACGACGCCGCTGCCGCCGGCGGCCAGCCGTCGGGCGCGGTGCAGGGCCACCGGCGCCGCGGTGGCCTGCTGCAGCGCCTCGTCGGTGAACAGCCACTCCGACACTCCCAGCTCCCGCAACTTGTCGGCCGCGCGCCGACGCAACAAAACCGTCTCCACCAGCACCGCGGCCCGGTCGCCGAATCGGGCCCGCGCCGCTGCGACGTCGCCGACCCGGGTGGCATCGCTCAGTTCGAGTTCGGCGACCGCCGCCAGCGCCGCGGCACCCTCGTGTGACCGCAGATACCCGACGTCGTCCGTGCTGAACCTGATAGCCCGGCTCCTCCTCACGCCGCTGCGCGGCCCGCATCGTCGCCGCGCGGAAGCGCAGCCCAACGCTCAGGAGGGTTTGACCCCGGTCACCATCACGTTGTAGAACCAGCCCTTCGGAACCACGCGGCGCCACACGTTGGCGTCCACCCAGCTCAGCGCCTTCCAGCCAGTGAAGGCGAATTTCGCCCAGCCCCAGCCCAGGCGTCCGGGCGGCACCGACGCCTCGAAGGTGCGCACCGGCCAGCCGAACATCGCGGCGGTGAACTCTTCGCTGACGGTCCGCACTTCGGTGGCGCCGGCGTTGGTAGCCATTCGCTCCAGGTCACCCGGAGTGAAGGTGTGCAGGTCGACGATCGCCTCGAGCGCCGCGGCCCGCGAGGATTCGTCGAGCTCGGCCTGCGGGCGCCGCCAGGCGCCCAGGCCGGGCAGCTTGGTGACGTTCGTGGCGATGCGCCAGGTCAAGGTCGACAGCTCGCGGGCGTACACGTCGCCAGCGCTGGTCGGCTCGCCGGCGAAGACGAACCGGCCGCCGGGGCGCAGCACCCGGAGCACCTCGCGCAGCGACAGCTCAACATCGGGAATGTGGTGCAGCACCGCGTGCCCGACGACCAGATCGAAGGTGTTGTCCTCGTACGGGATGCCCTCGGCGTCGGCGACGCGGCCGTCGATGTCGAGGCCCAGCGACTGTCCATTGCGGGTGGCGACCTTGACCATGCCGGGCGAAAGGTCGGTCACCGATCCACGCCGGGCGACCCCGGACTGGATCAGGTTGAGCAGGAAAAACCCTGTGCCGCAGCCCAATTCGAGGGCCCGGTCAAAGGGCAGCTCGCGCAGCACCTCGTCGGGCACGATGGCGTCGAAGCGGCCGCGGGCGTAGTCGATGCAGCGCTGATCGTAAGAGATCGACCATTTGTCGTCGTACGTCTCGGCTTCCCAGTCGTGGTAGAGCACCTGGGCCAGCTTGCTGTCGTGCCGGGCGGCTTCCACCTGCTCGGCGGTGGCGTGGGGCGTCGGAACGGCGTCGGTCGAACTGGTCATGCAGGGCAGCCTAACGGCCGGCGGGATCCGCTCTGTCGCCACCGCCCTGACCAGCACTGAACACCTCGACGTAGCGCCGTCGTTCGGCGGCGAGCCGGTCGAGGAGGCCCAGATCGAAAACGTCGTTGATCCCGGCTTTGGCGGCGGCCAGTGCCTGCCGTGGGCCGTCGAGGAAGCGGCGTGCCCACCCGGCGGCGGCGTCGTACACGTCGTCGGGGGCCACCATCTCGTCGATGAGGCCCAGCGCCAGTGCTTCCTCGGCGTCGAAAAAGCGGCCGCTGAACACCAGCTCCTTGGCCTTACTCGCGCCGGCCACCCGGGTCAGGCGTGCCATCGCGTCGCCACCGGGCACCAGGCCGGCCAGGATTTCGGTCGCCCCGAACTTCACGTTGTCCCCGCTGATCCGCCAGTCGGCGGCCAGGGCCAGCGTGAGCCCGGCGCCCAATGCGTATCCGGTGATCGCGGCGACGGTCGGTTTGGGGATCGCCGCCACGGCGTCGACGGCTTCCTGGCGGACCCGCGCCACGCTCTCGGCCTCGGAGCCGCGCAGCGATCGCAGCTCGGGCATGTCGTCACCCGCGGAGAAGATTTCGTGGCCGCCGAACAGGATCACCACGGCGACGTCGTCGCGCCGGCCCAGTTCGTCGGCGGCCGCTATGACCTCCCGATATACCTGACGGGTCATCGCGTTCGTCGGTGGGCGCGACAGCAGCAACATGGCCAGCCCGGCGTCCTGCGAGCCGTCGCTGACGACGACGCTCACGAACTCGCGCACTTGAGGGCTCACAAGGGCCACTCCATCCCGCCCGATTTGCGCGCCTGGTGGTAGCGATCGGAATCGAAAAACTCGAAAACCCAGTTATCACCGCGCTTCTCGAGGAGGGGCTGCACGGGCGCGATCTGGCGTTCGACGGCCAGCACCTCGGCGACACTACGGCCGGCCAGCGAATCCAGCTGGGTCCAGGTCGGCGGCAGCAGGATGTTGCGGCCGGCCTCGAAGTCGGCGATGGCATCCTGCGGCAGCGCCCAGCCGAACCGGTCGGATTCGGTGTTCTGCCCGTCGGCACGCTGGCCCTCGGGCAGGGCCGCCACAAAGAAGTAGGTGTCGTAGCGGCGGGTCCGTTCGGCCTCCGGCGTGACCCAGTTGGCCCATGGCCGCAGCAGGTCGGAACGCAACACCAGGTTTTCGGTGCGCAGAAAATCGGCGAACGACAGCGTCCGATCGTCCAGGGCGCGCCGGGCGTCGGCATAGACCGAGGCGTCGCGAACGATGCCGTCCGGGTCGCCGGCAGGGCCCGCGAAGAGCACCCCGGACTCCTCGAAGGTCTCCCGAGCCGCCGCACACACCAGCGCCGCGGCCAGCTCGGTGTCGATGCCAAACCGCTGTGCCCACCAGTCCGGCGGCGGACCGGCCCACGCGATATCGGCGTGGCGGTCGCGGTCGTCGACGCCGCCACCGGGAAACACGATGACGCCCGGGGCGAACTCCATCTTCGAATGGCGGCGCATCAGGAAGATCTTCAGGCCGCCGGGCACATCGCGAACCAGCATCACGGTGGCCGCCGGCCGGGTGGGCAGCGGCTCGGGGGTGGTGCTCATTCCAGCCTCCTCCGGTGAGCTGCGCGGGTACGAATTCGCCGGGCGAAATAGCGCCCGTCGACGACGTCGAGCGCGATCGCCTGGCCGAATGCCGTGGACAGGTTCTCGGAGGTCAGAACGTCGGTCAGCAATCCCGCGGCGACCACTTCGGCTTCCGAGAGCAGCATGCAGTGACTGAACCCGGGCGGAATCTCCTCGACGTGGTGGGTGACCAGCACCAGGGCGGGAGCCTCGGGGTCGGCGGCCAGGTCGGCCAGCCGCGCGACCAACTCCTCGCGGCCGCCGAGGTCCAGGCCGGCGGCGGGCTCGTCGAGCAATAGCAGTTCGGGGTCGGTCATCAGCGCGCGGGCGATCAGCACCCGCTTGCGCTCGCCTTCCGACAGCGTCCCGTAGGTGCGGTCCGCGAGGTGCTCGGCGCCCAGGCTTTCCAGCATGTCGATCGCGCGCCGGTAGTCGACGTCCTCGTAGCGCTCCCGCCACCTGCCCAGCACCGCGTAGCCGGCCGAGACGACGAGATCGCGAACCACTTCGTCGGTGGGTATTCGCTGCGCCAGAGCCGAGGAGCTGAGCCCGATCCGCGACCGCAACTCGGTCACGTCGACCCGGCCCAATCGCTCACCGAGCACGAAAGCGGCGCCGGACGAGGGGTGTTCGGCCGCCGCGGCAATCCGCAGCAGCGATGTCTTGCCGGCGCCGTTGGGCCCGACGATCACCCACCGTTCGTCGAGTTCGACCGCCCAGTCCAGCGGGCCGACCAAGACGTTGCCGCCCCGCCGCAGCGACACCTGCCTGAAGTCGATCAGCAGATCGGGGTCGGCTACATCGCTGGTCTGGTCGGTTCTATCCTCGGATTCTCTCGAATCCTCGGGTTTCACCTCCGGCTTCCGTTTTCGGGCACCCGACCATCGTGCCGTACCGCGGCGCCCGAATCCCTGCCGGGTCGCTACGGGTTCGGCGGGATCTCCACCCGTCGGACCTCGCCGTCGATCGCGTCGGCGGCTTCGATTTCGCCGCGGGTCACACCCAGTAGCAGCAGCACCGTGTCCAGATAGGGATGGCTCAGCGACGCATCGGCGACCTCGCGCAGCGCCGGCTTGGCGTTGAACGCGATCCCCAATCCGGCGGCGGCCAGCATGTCGATGTCGTTGGCGCCGTCGCCCACCGCGACGGTCTGTGCCATCGGCACCCCGACCTTGTTTGCGAATTCCTTTAGCGCCGCGGCTTTTCCGGCCCGGTCGACGATAGGACCGATCACCCTTCCGGTGAGTGTGCCGTCGACGATCTCCAGCTCGTTGGCCGCGACATAGTCGATCATCAGCTCCTCGGCCAGCGGCTCGATGATCCCACGGAATCCCCCGGACACGAGGCCGCAGGCATAACCTAAGCGCCGCAAGGTCCGCAGCGTGGTGCGGGCGCCGGGCATCAGTTCCAGTGCGTCGGCGACCTCGTCGATCACGCTGGCGGGCAGGCCGGCCAGCGTGGCCACCCGCTGCTCGAGCGACTGCGCGAAGTCCAGCTCGCCGCGCATCGCGGCGTCGGTGATCGCGGCGACCTTGCCCTCGGCGCCCGCCCGGGCGGCCAGCATCTCGATGACCTCGCCCTGCACCAGCGTCGAGTCGACGTCAAACACGATGAGCCGCTTGGCCCGTCGTTCCAGGCTGACGGCTTCGACTGCCACATCGACCTGTTCGTCGCTGGACACCCTGTTCAGGGCGGTCCGCAGCGCCGCATCCGCGCCCGGCGGCACCGAGACCCGTAGCTCCAGGCCGATCACCGGATAGTCGGACACACCGCGGATCAGGTCGATGTTGACGCCAAGTCCGGCCACCTCGCGGGCCACCGCGCCGAACGCACTGGCGGTGATGGGCCGGCCCAGCACGTAAATGGTGTGCGTCGAGGGCTCCCGCATGATGGGCACGTCGTCGCTGCGCTCGATGCTGACATCCAAATTCAACTCGCGGACGGCCGATTCGACGTCACTGCGCAACCGCGGGCTGTCGGCGACCTCGGCCGGGCAGCACACCAGCACGCCCAGCGTCAGGCGGCGCCGGATCACCACCTGCTCCACGTTGAGCAGCTCCACCCCATGCGGTGACAGCGCCTCCAACAGGTTCGCAGTCACGCCCGGTTGGTCCACGCCGGTGACGGTGATCAGCACCGACACCTTCGGTGGTGAGTTCACTCCCGGCAGCTGTCGCTATTGCTCAGGAGTCGAGCGATCGGGTTCGGTCCGCGGACCGAATCCCTTCGGCGACTCGAGAGCCGTGGCGTGGCGGCCCACATGCGCCTCGGCGCGGAGCCGCTCCACCATATGCGGGTAGTGCAACTCGAATGCCGGACGCTCCGAACGGATTCGGGGCAGCTCGGTGAAGTTGTGCCGCGGCGGCGGGCAGCTGGTCGCCCACTCCAGGGAGTTGCCGTAGCCCCACGGGTCGTCGACCGTGACGACCTCGCCGTAACGCCAGCTCTTGAAGACGTTCCAGACGAACGGGAACATCGACGCGCCCAGGATGAAGGCGCCGACCGTCGAGACGACGTTGTAGGGCTGGAAGCCGTCGCTGGGCAGGTAGTCCGCGTAGCGCCGCGGCATGCCCAGGTCGCCCAGCCAGTGCTGCACCAGGAAGGTGGTGTGGAACCCGATGAACGTCAGCCAGAAGTGCAGCTTGCCCAGGCGCTCGTCGAGCAGCCGGCCGGTCATCTTCGGGAACCAGAAGTACACCCCGGCGAACGTGGCGAACACGATGGTGCCGAACAGCACGTAGTGGAAGTGCGCGACCACGAAGTAGCTGTCGGTGACGTGGAAGTCCAGCGGCGGGCTGGCCAGCAGCACGCCGGTCAGACCCCCGAGCAGGAAGGTGAGGAGGAAGCCGATGCAGAACAGCATCGGTGTCTCAAAGGTCAACTGCCCCTTCCACATCGTGCCGATCCAGTTGAAGAACTTGATGCCGGTTGGCACCGCGATCAGGTAGGTCATGAACGAAAAGAACGGCAGCAGAACGGCTCCCGTAGCGAACATGTGGTGCGCCCACACCGCCACCGACAGGGCGGCGATCGACAGGGTCGCGTACACCAGCGTGGTGTAACCGAAGACCGGCTTGCGCGAGAACACCGGGAAGATCTCGGTGACGATGCCGAAGAACGGCAGCGCAATGATGTAGACCTCGGGATGGCCGAAGAACCAGAACAGGTGTTGCCACAACAAGACTCCGCCATTGGCGGCGTCATACACGTGGGCACCCAGATGTCGGTCGGCGGCGAGCCCGAACAGCGCCGCGGTCAGGATCGGGAACGCGATCAGGATCAGGATCGAGGTCACCAGGATGTTCCAGGTGAAGATCGGCATCCGGAACATCGTCATGCCGGGCGCGCGCATGCACACCACGGTGGTGATCATGTTGACCGCACCCAGGATGGTGCCCAGACCCGCGACGATCAGGCCGGTGATCCACAGGTCGCCCCCGGCGCCGGGAGAGTGCACGGCGTCGGACAGGGGCGTGTAGGCCGTCCAGCCGAAGTCGGCGGCCCCGCCCGGCACGATGAAGCCGGAGGCCGCGATCAGGCCGCCGAACAGGAACAACCAGAACGAGAAGGCGTTCAGCCGCGGGAAGGCCACGTCTGGGGCGCCGATCTGCAACGGCAGCACCAAGTTGGCGAATCCGAACACGACCGGGGTGGCATACAGCAGCAGCATGATCGTGCCGTGCATGGTGAAGAGCTGGTTGAACTGTTCGTTCGACAGGAACTGCAGCCCGGGAGCGGCGAGCTCGGTGCGCATCAGCAACGCCATCAGCCCACCTATGAAGAAGAAGGCGAAGCAGGTGACCGTGTACATGATGCCGATCATCTTGTGATCGGTGGTGGTGATCAGTTTGTAGACGAGGTTCCCTTTGGGGCCCATGCGGTCCGGGTACGGACGAACGGCCTCGAGTTCACCCAAGGGGGGCGCTTCGGCTGTCAACAGCTTCTCCAAACATCCAGATCGGACACTGGCCCAAAAATCAGTATTGAGACGAATCTTAGCCGTCGATCATGGCGTCGTCAGGGCTGGTCCTACAAACTGTCGTAAATGGCTCGCCGGTGCGGCGTGTCCGTCGGCGCGGCGTCGCCACGCTGGCGAATGGCGGCGACCCGCTTCGCCCGGCTCCGCCGCGCTCACGATCGCCACGCTGGCCGAATGGCGGCGACCCGCTTCGCCCGGCTCCACCGCGCTCACGATCGCCACGCTGGCCGAATGTTAGCGTCTGACGCGTGTTGTTCGGCGTGATCAGACCCGCCCGGCCGGTCGTGGCGACAGCGGTGACGGCGGCCGTCATCCTGGCGTGCGGCGGGTGCGGATCGGACAAGCCCGCCGCCCAGACGCCGGCCCGTTCCCTGATCACCCCCACCACCCAGATCGCGGGCGCCGGAGTGCTCGGAAATGACCGCCGCCCCGACGACTCGTGCGCGCGAGACGCCGCCGCGGCCGACCCGGGCTCCTCGAAACGGCCGGTCCACAACGCGGCGGGCGTCGACCCGGACGTCGTGCAGGTGCCCGCCGACCCGCAGCGCATCGTGGTGCTCTCCGGGGACCAGCTCGACACGTTGTGTGCGCTGGGCCTGCAGTCGCGGGTCGTCGGCGCGGCGTTGCCGGACAGGTCCTCGAGTCAGCCCGCCTATCTGGGCGGCGCGGTGCATGGGGTGCCCGGGGTCGGCACCCGCTCCCGACCGGACCTGAAGGCGATCGCCGCCGCCCACCCCGACCTGATCCTCGGGTCGCAGGGGCTGACGCCCACGCTGTATCCGCAGCTGACCACGATCGCCCCGACGGTGTTCACGGCCGCACCGGGCGCGGCGTGGCAGGAGAACCTGCGCGCCGTCGGCGCCGCCACCGGCCGCGTCGCCGCGGTGAACTCGTTGATCAGCGGGTTTTTGCAGCGGGCCACCGATATCGGCGCGCGGCACGACGCCTCCCACTTCCAGGTGTCGATCGTGCAGCTGACCGCGGGGACGATCAGGGTGTACGGCGCCAACAACTTCCCGGCGACCGTGCTCGGCGCGGTCGGCGTGGACCGGCCGGCCTCCCAGCGGTTCACCGACAAGCCCTATGTCGAGATCGGGGCCAGCGACGCGGACCTGGCGCGCAATCCCGATCTATCGATAGCCGACGCCGACGTGGTCTACGTGTCCTGCGACACCCCGGCCGCCACCGATCGGGCCGCGACGATCCTGGACAGCAACCCCTGGCGCAAACTCTCGGCCAACCGCGACAACCGGGTTTACATCGTCAACAACCAGATCTGGCAGGCCGGCGAGGGCCTGATCGCGGCCCGCGGCATCGTCGACGACCTGCGCCTGGTGAACGCCCCGATCAACTGACGGCGGGCGGCCGGAAACGCGTACATCGTCACAACGTGATCTTCGCCCGCCCATTGGCGGAATAACTTTTACCTTAGCTAAACTTCTTCAAGACGTATCGCCTTCATGACGTATCGAATCGAAGAGGGACATTTAATGAGCACAGTTTCGGCGTATGCGGCCACCTCGCCGACTTCACCGCTGACCAAGACCACGATCGAGCGGCGCGACCCGGGTCCGCGCGACGTGGCCATCGACATCAAATTCGCCGGAATCTGCCACTCCGACATCCACACGGCCAAGGGCGAATGGGGCACTCCGCAGTACCCGCTGGTCGTGGGCCACGAGATCGCCGGCGTCGTGACGGCGGTCGGCTCCGAGGTCACCAAGCACAAGGTCGGCGATCACGTCGGCGTCGGCTGCATGGTGAATTCCTGCGGCCAGTGCGACCACTGCAAGGCCGGCCTCGAGCAGTACTGCAGCCGGGGCACGACCTTCACCTACAACGCCACTGACAAGGACGGCACGACCACGCAGGGCGGATACAGCCAGGCGATCGTCGTGGACGAGAACTTCGTGTTGCGCATCCCAGACTCGCTGCCGCTGGACAAGGCGGCGCCGCTGCTGTGCGCGGGCATCACGCTGTTCTCGCCGCTACGGCACTGGAAGGCCGGCCGGGACACGCGCCTGGCGATCATCGGAATGGGCGGCCTCGGCCACATGGGCGTCAAGCTCGGCGCGGCGATGGGCGCGGAAGTGACTGTGCTCTCGCAGTCGCTGAAGAAGATGGAGGACGGACTGCGGCTGGGCGCCAAGCACTACTACGCCACCGCCGAGCGCGAGACCTTCAAGAAACTGCGCAACAGCTTCGACCTGATCCTGAACACAGTCTCGGCGAATCTGGACCTCAACGACTATCTGAGCCTGCTGGACGTCGACGGCACGCTCGTCGAACTGGGCATTCCCGAACACCCCATGGAGGTGGGCGCGTTCTCGCTGGCGTTGGCGCGCCGCAGTCTGTCCGGGTCGAACATCGGCGGCATCGCCGAGACCCAGGAGATGCTGGACTTCTGCGCCGAGCACAACGTGACGCCGGAAATCGAACTCATCGAGCCCGATTACATCAACGAAGCCTACGAGCGCGTCCTGGCCAGCGACGTGCGCTACCGCTTCGTCATCGATATCTCGAAGCTGTAGGGCGCTGCCGCGTCCTACAACGCGACGCCCGGAGCGCTGTTGGGTGCCGCGCCACGTGCGGCGATCTCCGCGGCCTCGCCCCATTCGTCACCGGGGATGACCTCGCTGACGTCGATGCCGGCCAGCGGCCACCCGACGGCGGCAAGCGTGGCGGCGACGCGAATGATGTTCTCCGGCCCGGCGTCATAGTGCGTCATGTCGGAGATGAAGTGGGCGATCTCATCACGGTCGATCACACCGTCAGCGATCGCCGGGGACCCGTCCGCGGTGATGTTGTGCACCACCTCGGCGATCTGCTCTTCGGTCAGCGGGGTGCTGCGCAACAACGCCAGCAGCGGAACGCGGTCGGGCCCGGGTACGCCCTCGGGGTAGCCTGCGCGCAGCCAGCGCAGCACTGAGCGGCAGAAATTGCTGGTATGCGAGGCGGCGGTACTCGTCACCCCAACAGTGTCAGTCAGCCGTACAGCCCGCGCTACCGCGGCGCCACTCCGTCCGGACATTTCATACGCCGTTTACCCCGGTTTCGTCGCGCATGAGCCCGCAACGATTGACGGCCTGGTTCTCGAGTGCGCGATTCGGCCACACGAGTGCGGTGCGCTCCGTGGGCCGAGCCACCGTCGGCGTGCTCGTACTGGTCAACGTGATTTTCGTCGTTCGGCGACGTTTCCGCGGAGTACAGTCGAGCCATGACGACCCCGACCGCGAAGAACCAGAAACCCGTCGTTTCTGTAACGATTGGCAGCCAGAGCGATTCGGCCCCCAGCGTTCCGAAGCCGTCCGATCCGGCTGATGCGTTTCAACGCGGCATCGGCGCGCGCTTGCGGGACATGGGCCTCGGGGTGCAGACCCAGCCTCTCCGGGAGGTACGCCTCCAAATGGGCCTGGACATGCAGGTCGTCTACTTCACGGTCCGTGTCCCGGTGGCCGGTGGCGTGACGTTGCGCTTACCGGTGATGGCGACGTTCAAGCCCAGGATCTACTCGCCGACACAGGCGCAACACCTCTCCCCGTAGCGCCGACGCTCGACTACCTGATGCCGCATGTGAAGACAAACCAACAGAGGGAACCGGCATGACAGCCGACTCGATCATGAGCGCGGACGCACTGTGAGTAACCCCACCGAATCGAGCGGCGAAAACCTGCTCACCCAGGTCCTGAACGTGGGTATCGAGATGTTCAGCGTGGTCATGTCGTTCATCAGCCGCGGCGCAATCCAGATACACAGTGAGCTACCGGGCGGCGAGAACGTCGGCCGTACCTCGTTCAGCCAGGCCGTCGCCAGCATCTTCGGCAACGACGCCGGTGACGCGCGGCCAGCGGACGGGACTCCACCGGGCGCCGCCGAAGGCTGATCGAGCCCGAGGGCCGGCCGAAGCCGACCTCCCGGTGCGCCGTCATAGTCCGCGTTTCGTCAACCATCCGTCGATTTTTTGGGCCACCGCCGGCCATCCCGGCTCGAGCATCATGACGTGCCCCATGTCGGGAAATACCTCGAGGGCAGCCTGGTAATACCGCGCGACGGCAGACGCGTCCCCGTCGATTCGCATACCGTCTTCTTCTGCTCCGAGTACAAGCATCGGGGCTTTCACGTGGCCAGCGTCGGGAAGTCGACCTACCGTGTCTCGGGCGGCGCGCCTGCTCTCGGCCTGCAACTGGGCCGCACACGACCTGACGACCGATTCGGGGGTATGCGCAGAGAATATAAACTCCCGGACCGAACCCGCGGTGCTCAGCAGATCGGCCGGATTGCCAAAAGTGCTGCTGCGCAGCACAAGCCATGGATGGCGGAGGGCAGCGCGAAATGCCCATCGTCGTAATCCCCGCGGTGTCCCGGGTGCCATGAGAACCGCCGCTGGGGCACCGTGCGCCTGACAATAATTCAGTACCACCCAACAACCCATCGAATGACCGATGAGCACCGGTGCGCTTTCAAGCTCGGCGACAACAGCGTGTACGTCTTCTACATAATCGGCGATAGAACATGACTGGAGCGGCTTGGAGCAGCTACTGGCACCGTGCCCGCGAAAGCTCAAGGCGACGGCTCGGTAACCCTTGTCGGCAAAGAAGCCCAGAAAATGGTCGTCCCACATCCCTGCTGTGCCGCAGGCGCCGTGAACGAAAAGCAGCGGAACGGGATGTGATTCGGTGACAGACCCTTTGCCGATGATTTCGAGCATGTGGCCTCAATCTTCCGTCCGCTACAGCACCGCTTGAGCATCTTCTCAGGCGTTATGTGTTTGCCGAGCTCGATTCGGGGATTTACTCAAAGCTCGCGGGGCGCCAACAACTACGTGCATGCTCCGCCGGGCGGCTCCGGTCACCTGCTGAGGTTCGCGTATTCCGCGTTCAGGAATTCCTCCAGATCGTCCAGGTCGTCAATCTCCGAAGTTTTCGTAGCCAACAACTTCGACGGCCACATCTTCACCGCCACCGCAACTACCAACCAAGCCGCACCACAAAGAGCAGCAAAGACGGCTTGACCCACAAGCACAACGGCAATGTATGTCAATACGCTCATCATCATCAGGTTGCCGTCGGTGGCATACATAAAACAGTCGTGAATTTGAGATCGGTACCGCGTGTCGATAAGCGGGGATCGGCGACCGGGTGGAGCATTAGATGCGCGCCACTAGGAGGTGCGGATGGTGACCACCGATGTTCGCCCCGATGTCTGCCTTATGTGCGGCTATCTAACGTTTGGCCTCGATCTCTGCTATTTCTGCCGTTGCCCCGTAGTGGAGCCGCTCGATCGCGAGTTTCGCCCGACCTTTCACGACAGCAGCGCTTGCCGGACGCGGCGATCCCGCACTGTGAAAGCCGCGAGCTAACAGATTTTTTGGCTGCTGCCGACCGCGCAGGCAAATTCACAGTTCCCGCGTGAATAAATGCGGTAGCAACGATGAGCAGCCGCCCTTTGTGAGGACGGCTGCTCATTCGAACTTCAGCTACCGGGTTCAGGTCCCAGGTTGGGGGCCAATTCCGACGCCGGCGCTACGTCCCCGGCGGCACGCTCGCCTGCCCCGGCGGGACGTTCGCCTGCCCGGCGGTCACATTGACCTGCCCCGGCGGCATCGCGCACCTGACGCCGATTCTCACTTCAGGTCGTCTTCAGAGGGCTGCGCGTCAGGATCATCTTCGCTCTCCGAGGCTTGCGGGGGTTGTTCGTCGCCTTCTGGCGGCGGCTGTTCGGCAGTCGTCACGAAGTGGCAGCTACCCGCGCTTGCATCGTCGGAAACCTGGGAACGAACCTCGCGGGCGGCCTGCTCGTGCTTCTCAGCCGCGCCACGGTGCGCCTCGGCGAGATCGCCGGACAACGATTCCGCGGCCGACTCGTGTTCCTCAGCGAACACCTCGTGCAACTGGGCCAGCTCGTCTTGCAAATCACTGGCGTCTGTCACACGGTCGTCGTCCCGCCGTGTCATACCCAGCACGATAGTGCGGCCGACCAGGTGTGTGGCCTGAACTGGGATCCGGCCGTCACTTGCGCCGCTGCCCCGGAGCGTGGGTGCGCTGGACCTTCTCCTAGACCTGACTATCCATTGTCTCGCGCATTTCGTGACGTGATCAACACAGACCTGGCTGTTTAGCCGGTACTGCACCGGGCATCCGACCCCGGACTTAGGAAGGAAACATCTACAGCGATGGTTTTGCCAACAGAACAAACACCCAATGGTCTGACCGCCTCCACTACAGAGCGCCGCCTTCGCAGGTGCCTCGAAGGAATCCGGTTTCCAGCCAGCAGGGACGATCTGCTGGCTGCCGCGCTCAGCGACCGGTGCGACCAGGAAACCCTTGCCTCCCTGCGTTCCATCCCTTCCGGGACGTACACCAACGCCACTCAAGTCCTCGCACACACCAGCATTCGAGCAACGCAGTGCTGAGAGCGCGGGCGCGCGATCACATTCACTGATTCTGCGCTCTGACCAGCAGAGTCAGAAGTCCCAGTCCTCGTCCTCGGTGACGACGGCCTTGCCGATCACGTAGGACGAGCCCGAGCCGGAGAAGAAGTCGTGGTTCTCGTCGGCGTTGGGCGAGAGCGCCGACAGAATCGCCGGGTTGACGTCCGTCTCGTCGCGCGGGAACAGCGCCTCGTAACCGAGGTTCATCAGCGCCTTGTTGGCGTTGTAGCGCAGGAACTTCTTGACGTCCTCGGTCAGCCCGACCTCGTCGTAGAGGTCCTGGGTGTACTCCACCTCGTTGTCGTAGAGCTCGAAAAGCAGCTCGTAGGTGTAGTCCTTGAGCTCCTGCTTACGCACGTCGTCGACCAGCGCCAGGCCGCGCTGATACTTGTAGCCGATGTAGTAGCCGTGCACGGCCTCGTCGCGGATGATCAGCCGGATCATGTCGGCGGTGTTGGTCAGCTTGGCCCGGCTCGACCAGTACATCGGCAGGTAGAAGCCGGAGTAGAACAAGAAGCTCTCCAGCAGGGTCGAGGCGACCTTGCGCTTGAGCGGTTCGTCGCCCTTGTAGTACTGCATGACGATCTCGGCCTTGCGCTGCAGGTTGGGGTTCTCCTCCGACCACCGGAACGCGTCATCGATCTCGGCGGTCGAGCAGAGCGTGGAGAAGATGTTGCTATAGCTGCGCGCGTGCACAGACTCCATGAAGGCGATGTTGGTGTAGACCGCTTCTTCGTGCGGGGTCAGCGCGTCCGGAATCAGACTGACGGCCCCGACGGTGCCCTGGATGGTGTCCAGCAGCGTCAGACCGGTGAAGACCCGCATGGTCATCTGCTTCTCGTGGGCGGTCAGGGTGCCCCACGACGGCAGGTCGTTGGACACGGGCACCTTCTCGGGCAACCAGAAGTTGCCGGTCAGCCGGTCCCACACCTCGGCGTCTTTTTCGTCTTGCAGCCGGTTCCAGTTGATCGCCGAAACGCGGTCGATCAGCTTCATGTTTTCGGTCACCAGAACCCCACTTCACACACTGTTTCACCGGATGGATCTCAGGCTCCCGACACTACCCCTGGGGTGTGACAACGCAGCGGAACACAAGAACTTGTGTTTACGTGTCGTGCACCGCGTCAGGCCACCTCCAGTATCAGCTGAGCAACTGTTCACAATCCTCTCAATCATGTACCATCTGGTACATGATTACCGAAGACAGCGTCGAGATCGACGCATCGCCTCCCCTTGTCTGGGATGTCTTCACCGACGTCGAGCGCTGGCCGGACTGGACCGCCTCGGTGACATCGCTGGTCGGGCTGGATGCCGCAACCCTCGCCGTCGGCAGACGGTTCGCGATCAAACAGCCCGGCATGTCGAAGCTGATCTGGACGGTCACCGAGATCGAACCCGGCACGTCCTGGACCTGGGTGCAGCGCTCTCCCGGAGTGCGGGTGACGGCACGGCACGACGTCATCGCGCGGCCCGGCGGCCGCACGCTGGTGCGCCAGCGACTCGACCAGCGCGGCGTGCTCGGCGCGCTGGTCGGGCGGCTGATGTTCAAGAAGACGAAGCGCTTCCTCGACCTGGAAGCCCAGGGCCTCAAGGCCCGCTCCGAGCAGCTCAGCCGCGCCGATGGCGCGCACTCCTGACACCGAGCGGCGTCGGCAACTCCTCGATTCGCTGGTCGCCGAGTTCGCCACCGGCGGCATCGGCGACCGATCGCTGCGCGAAGTGGCCGCCGCGGTCGGCACCAGCCACCGGATGCTGTTGCACCACTTCGGCTCTCGAGAAGACCTGCTCCTGGCGATCGTCGAGGAGGTCGAACGCCGCCAGATGCGGCTGCTGCCCGAATTACCGGCCGATCCGGCCGAAAGCTTTGCCGCGATGTGGGCCGACGTCCGCCGGCCCGAGCTGCGCGAATCCGAGCGCCTGTTCTTCGAGTGCTATGCCCGTGCCGCTCAGGGCGAAAAGCCTTTTGCCCGAATGGTTCCCGGTGCGGTGGACGGCTGGCTGGCCGAAGTCGAAGCGGTCGCCGGGCGGCCGGTCGACCCCGCGCTGGCGCGGCTCGCGCTGGCCGCCACGCGCGGACTGCTGCTGGATCTGGTGGCCACCGACGACGACCCCGGCGTCGAGGCGGCCGCGCGGGCATTCACCGAATTACTCAGGTACCGAACGTAATTCGGTTGGTCGCTGTCAGGACGCGGCCGCGGGCCTGCCCATGTTCACGCCGTAGAACTGATATTCCTCCGGCTTGACCGAACGGGTCGCCCGCCAGTACTCCCAGGTGTAGCCGCCCCAGAGCACGGTGTTCTTGCCATGCTCGTCCAGATACCAGCTGCTGCAGCCGCCACTGTTCCATACCGACGGGCCGAGCCTGCGTTGCAGCTCGTCATTGAATTTGTCCTGGGCGGCGCGCGTCGGAGCCAGCGCTTGTGCACCCAGCTTGTCGCAGGTCGCGATCGCGTCTGCGACATAACGGATTTGGGATTCGATCATGAACACCACGGAGTTGTGGCCCAACCCGGTGTTGGGGCCCAGCAGGAAGAACAGGTTGGGCACGTCGGCGATGGTGATGCCGCGGTGTGCGCCGATGCCCTCGCGGTTCCACCGGTCCACCAGGTCCTCGCCGTGCAGCCCCTTGATCTGGACGTAGGTGTAGGAATCGGTGACGTGAAAGCCGGTGGCGTAGACGATCACGTCGGCCTGCCGATGGGTGCCATCGGCGGTGACGATGCCGTCGGAGGTGATCCGCGAGATGTGGTCGGTGACGAGTTCGGTCTTCGGGTCGGCGACCGCGGGATAATAGGTGGTGGAGTTCAGGATTCGCTTGCAGCCGATGCGATAGTTCGGGGTCAGCTTGCGCCGCAGTTCCTTGTCCTTGACCGATCGGCGAATGTTGTACTTGCTGTAGGCCTCGATGAACTTGAGCAGGTTCGGCCGCTTGGTCATGCCGATGGCCAGCGCCTCCTGCCCCCAGTAGATGACCAGGCGCACCAGCGCCCGCAAGCCGGGCACGTTCTCCATGGCCCGGCGCACCGCCGGCGGGATCTCGGGGTTGGAGCGCGGCACCACCCACGGCGGAGTGCGTTGGTAGAGCTGAAGTTCGGCGACCTGTCCGACGATCTCCGGCACGATCTGGATCGCGCTGGCGCCGGTCCCGATCACCGCCACCCGCTTGCCGGTCAGGTCGACGCTGTGGTCCCACTCCGCGGAATGGAAAGCAGCGCCGCGGAATTCGTCGCGTCCCTCGATGTCGGGCATGGACGGGATGTGCAGCGCGCCGGCACCCGAGATGAGGAACTGCGCCACGTACTCACGCCCCTCGGCGGTGAACACGTGCCAGCGGTTCTCGTCATCGTCCCAATGGGCGCGGTCGACGAGCGAGTTGAACTCGACGTAGCGGCGCAACCCGTATTTCTCGGTCACCCCTTTGAGGTAGTCCCAGATCTCGGGCTGATAGGAGAACGGGTTCTTCCAGTCGGGCTTGGGCTCGAACGAGAACGAGTACAGGTGCGACGGGATGTCGCAGGCGCACCCGGGGTAGCTGTTGTCTCGCCAGGTGCCGCCGATGTCGTCGGCCTTCTCCAGGATGACGAAGCCGACGCCCTGCTTCTGCAGCGCGATCGCCATCCCGAGGCCGGAGAATCCGGTCCCGATGATGACGGCGCGGGTGTGCACCGGCTTGTGGGCGGCGGTCGCCGGGATTGCCTCGGTTTGCGTTACGACGTCGGTCACGGTCGATCGGTCCTTCTATCCAGGCCTGTCGGGTCGGCCTTGGCCGGCGTGTTCGGCGGCGGCCCCTGCTGACGCAGATACCCAGTACCCAGGGTATCGGTTTGGACGAGTGTTATCGACGGCCGCGGCGCTTGTCAACGCCGCAGCTCGCTCAGCTCGCGGCCGGGTTGCCGGCCACCATGTCGTGAATGGGCAGGTCAGGATTCATCCTGATGCCTAGCGCCTCGGCGGTGCCGACGATCACCCCCATCATGATGGTCGTCAGATGCGCGACGAACTGCTCACGCGACATCAGGCGCGGGCTTTCCGGCTCGGGGCCCAGCCACCACTCGGTGGCCGACGCGGCGCAGCCGAAGGCCGCGTGCCCGGCCAGTTCGACCGCCGCGTGGTCGAGCTCCATCTCGCGAAGCTCGTTGTCGAACATGTCGGCCACGGCCAGGGTGATTCCGCGTCCCTCGTTGAGGACCTGGGGGGTGGCCGCCGACCGGCCCTGGATGAACACGCGCAGCACGTTGGGGTGCTTGTCGACCAGGATCACGTACTCCTCGACACTGCGCCGGATCACCTCGCGGGCCGAGTCGGTCTTCAGGTCGATGGACGGGAAGATCGCCGCCCACAGCATGTCGCGCAGCCGCTCCCCGATCGCCTCGAACAAGTCGGATTTGTCGTGGAAATGGCGGTAGATCTTCGGTTTGGCGGTGCCGGCCTCCTCGGCGATTTCTCGCACGGACAGCTCGGGCCCGAGGCGGTCGATCGCGCGAAAGGCCGCGTCGACGATTTCGTTGCGCACCTTCTTGCGGTGCTCGCGCCAGCGTTCGCTGCGCGCGTCGACCTTGGCCCCGGGCTTGACAGCCGGGTGGGGTCTGGAAGGTCGAGGCATTCTCACCACGTCAAGCACTTTACCTGGTCGCGGCTTCTGACCTGGGCAGACTGTCCGATCGACCCGAGGTTTAGAGCATGCAGGACACGCAGCCCTCGACCTCTGTTCCCTCCAAAGCCATCTGACGCAACCGGATGTAGTACAGCGTCTTGATCCCCTTGCGCCAGGCGTAGATCTGCGCCTTGTTCACATCGCGGGTGGTGGCGGTGTCCTTGAAGAACAGCGTCAGCGACAGCCCCTGGTCCACGTGCTGGGTGGCCGCAGCGTAGGTGTCGATGATCTTCTCGTAGCCGATCTCGTAGGCGTCCTGGTAGTACTCCAGGTTGTCGTTGGTCAGATACGGCGCCGGGTAGTAGACGCGGCCGATCTTGCCTTCCTTGCGGATCTCGATCTTGCTCGCCACCGGGTGGATCGAACTGGTCGAGTTGTTGATGTAGCTGATCGAGCCGGTCGGCGGCACGGCCTGCAGGTTCTGGTTGTAGATGCCGTGCTGCTGCACCGACTCCTTCAGCCGCTGCCAGTCCTCTTGTGTCGGAATGCGAATGCCCGCCTCGGCGAAGATCTCCCGCACCCGGGGCGTTGCCGGCTCCCACACCCGCTCGGTGTACTTGTCGAAGAATTCGCCGGAGGCGTACTTCGACTTCTCGAAGCCGCCGAACTTGCTTCCCCGCTCGATCGCGATGCGATTCGACGCGCGCAACGCGTGGTAGAGCACGGTGTAGAAGTAGATGTTGGTGAAGTCGATGCCTTCATCGGACCCGTAGAGGATGCGTTCGCGGGCCAGGTAGCCGTGCAGGTTCATCTGGCCGAGCCCGATCGCGTGAGACTCGTTGTTGCCCTGCTCGATTGAGGGCACCGACCAGATGTGCGTCTGATCGCTCACCGCCGTCAGCGCGCGAATCGCCACCTCGATGGTCTGCGCGAAGTCGGGCGAGTCCATCGTCTTGGCGATGTTCAGCGACCCCAGGTTGCACGAAATGTCCTTGCCCACTTTGGCGTACGACAAGTCGTCGTTGAACAGCGACGGCGTGGAGACCTGCAGGATCTCCGAGCACAGGTTGGAGTGGGTGATCTTGCCGTCGATCGGGTTGGCCCGGTTCACCGTGTCCTCGAACATGATGTAGGGGTAACCGGACTCGAACTGCAGCTCGGCCAGCGTCTGGAAAAACTCGCGCGCCTTGATCTTCGTCTTGCGAATGCGGGCGTCGTCGACCATTTCGTAGTACTTCTCGGTGACCGAGATGTCGGCGAACGGCAGGCCGTAGACGCGCTCGACGTCATACGGCGAGAACAGGTACATGTCCTCGTTTTTCTTGGCCAGCTCGAAGGTGATGTCGGGTATCACCACGCCCAGGCTCAGCGTCTTGATGCGGATCTTCTCGTCGGCGTTTTCGCGCTTGGTGTCCAGGAACCGGTAGATGTCGGGGTGATGCGCGTGCAGGTACACCGCGCCAGCACCCTGCCGGGCCCCGAGCTGGTTGGCGTAGGAGAACGAGTCCTCCAGCAGCTTCATGATCGGGATGACGCCCGAGGACTGGTTCTCGATGTTCTTGATCGGGGCGCCGTGCTCGCGAATGTTGCTGAGCAGCAACGCAACTCCCCCACCGCGCTTGGACAGCTGCAGCGCGGAGTTGATGGATCGCCCGATCGACTCCATGTTGTCCTCGATGCGCAGCAAGAAGCAGCTCACCGGTTCGCCGCGCTGCTTCTTGCCCGAGTTCAGGAACGTCGGGGTGGCCGGCTGGAATCGCCCGTCGATGATCTCGTCGACGAGCTTCTCGGCCAGGGCGGTGTCACCGGCGGCCAGCGTCAGCGCGACCATGACCACGCGGTCCTCGAAGCGCTCCAAATAACGCTTCCCGTCGAACGTCTTCAGCGTGTAGGAGGTGTAGTACTTGAACGCGCCCAGGAACGTCGGGAACCGGAACTTCTTGGCATACGCGCGGTCCAGCAGCGTCTTGACGAAGTTGCGGCTGTACTGGTCGAGAACCTCGCGTTCGTAATAGTTCTCCTTGATCAGGTAGTCGAGCTTCTCGTCCTGATTGTGGAAGAACACCGTGTTCTGGTTGACGTGCTGCAGGAAGTACTGGTGCGCGGCCTCGCGGTCCTTGTCGAACTGAATCTTGCCGTCCGCGTCGTAGAGATTCAGCATCGCGTTGAGCGCGTGATAATCCGTCTCCCCCGGCAAGGCGTGGGCTCCGGTGGTTACAGGCTCTGCAGCGACGGTTGGTGGCACGTCTGTTCCTTCCAGAAATTGGCTAAGCCCGCGCGGACGGCTTCCACGTCGTCCTGGGTTCCCATTAGTTCGAAGCGGTAGAGGTACGGAACGCCGCACTTGCGCGAGATCACGTTGCCCGCATAGGCGAATTCGGCGCCGAAGTTGTTGTTGCCCGCGGCGATGACGCCGCGGATCAACGACCGGTTGTGCTCGTTGTTCAAAAAAGCGATGACCTGCTTGGGGACGTAACCGCCGGCGTTGAGGTCGGGAGTCGCGTGTCCGCCGCCGTAGGTGGGCAGGACCAGGACGTAGGGCTGGTCTACCTCGATGCGGCCATGCAGTGGTATCCGCGTGGCGGGGATCCCCAGCTTCTCCACGAAGCGATGGGTGTTCTCCGACACCGAGGAGAAATAGACCAGTGGTGATCCCGAGCGCGGCGCAGCCGGGCGAAGGGGGTCGCCACTCATCCAATCCAGGTTGCGCTGCGTGCTATCCATTGCACCGCAACCTCCTTACCTGACGTCTTGCCTTAAGCGCTCAGCGCAGCCTCGGACAGCGCCTTGATGCGGTCGGGGCGAAAACCCGACCAGTGGTCGTTTCCTGCCACCACCACAGGGGCCTGCAGGTATCCCAGGGCCATCACGTAGTCACGCGCCTCGGCGTCCAGCGAGATGTCGACCTTCTCGTAGGCGATGCCCTGCTTGTCCAGCGCCTTGTAGGTGGCGGTGCACTGCACGCATGCCGGCTTGGTGTACACGGTGATGTTCATAGAATGCCGCTCCTTTGCGGAAGAGGGGACCCAACGGACTGGCAACTACTTTTGGACTGCGTCCTTGCTACGTTCAGCGATCCGTCAGGCCCCCTGATTCCCGTCGTGCGGCGGTCGAGGTCGAATGACCTGTGGGCGCCGATTTCGGGGGGTTCACCGAGTCTGGCTTGCTTGGTGGTCCTGGGATCTGCCGGTGCTCGAAACACTACACCTAGTGGGTGACAAGATGTCCGGATACAAGATGTTCTGAATAACAATTTTGAAATTCCCTGGTCGTGAGCCCGGGCGTGAACAAATCCGGACACCCGCTCGGCGTGTCGCAGATCACAGATCGCGCCGGAGTGAGTCATGCGCTCCGGTATATCAGCCGCCACCGACATCGCCCCGGACGACGGCGGCCCCGCCCGCAGCTAGCAAAGCCGCCAGGCGGAGCTGGCGGCTTCTGCTATTCGGTTGTGCCAACCGCGCTGGTCGCCCGCCGAGCGGCTTGTCGACTTCTGCCAATCAGCCGACCTCGGCGGCCAGCTTGCCCACCACGTCGCGCACGTTGGCGGACAGTTCGGGGTGGTCGGCGGGTGCCGTGCCCTCCAGGGTCTTGAACGGCACCGACAGTTTGATCGCATCCACGACCCGCGCGCCGGCGATGCCGAAGGACTTGCGCGTGTCGTCGTGTGCCCACACCCCGCCGTACTGGCCGAAGGATCCGCCGATGACCGCCAGCGGCTTGCCCTTCAGCGCGCCGTCGCCGAACGGCCGGGACAGCCAGTCGATCGCATTCTTGATGACCGCCGGGTAGCTGCCGTTGTACTCGGGCGTCACCACCAGGGCGGCATCGGCGTCGGCCGCCGCGGCGCGCAGCGCGGCCACCGGGCCCAGCCGCGGCGCGCCGGTGTTCATCGCCTCGTCGATCTCCTCGTTGTAGAACGGCAGGTCACCAAGCCCTTCGAAGATCGTCACCGTCACGTCGTCGGCGGCGACCGCCCCCGCCAACTCGGCGATCTGGCGGTTGATCGACGCGGTCCGCAGGCTTCCCACTAACGCCAAGATTTTGATTGCCACTGCTGAAGATCCCTTCGGTCGTTGCTACATCCTCGCACGAGCTAACCGGACTATAGTCCGTTTTATTCCGGCAGCGTTAAAGTGCAGGGGTGAGCGAACGTCCGGGCGAGTTACAGGTGTTCGCCCCCCAAGTGGCGCACCAGGAAAGGGGCGACGCGGCACGCAATCGGGCCCTGCTCCTCCAGGCCGCCCGAGACCTGGTCGCCGAGCACGGCGCCGACGCCGTCACCACCGACGACATCGCCGCGGCCGCCGGAGTCGGGAAAGGCACGCTGTTCCGCCGCTTCGGCAGCCGGGCCGGCCTGATGATGGTGCTGCTGGACGAGGACGAACAAGCCGTTCAGCAGGCGTTCCTGTTCGGCCCGCCACCGCTGGGCCCCGGCGCCCCGCCTGCCGATCGACTGGTCGCTTTCGGCCGGGAGCGGATCCGGTTCGCTCACGACCACTGCGAACTGCTGTCCGCGGCCAACCGCGACCCGCAGAACCGGCACAACGCTCCGGCCACGGTGCTGCGCACGCACGTGCGGGTGCTGCTCAAGGCGGCCGACTCGACCGGCGACCTCGACGCCCAGACCGACGCACTGCTTGCGCTGCTGGATGTGGACTACGTCGAGCATCAACTGGCCGAGGGCGGCCACACCCTGGCGACACTGGGTGACGCGTGGGAAAGCCTGGCGCGAAAGCTCTGCGGGCGGTGAACGCCGTGCCCGCCGCGGCACCGGCTTGGGTTTTGCATGTGGACCTCGACCAGTTCCTGGCCTCGGTCGAGTTGCGCCGGCACCCCGAATTGGCCGGGCTACCGGTCATCGTCGGCGGCAGCGGCGATCCGAACGAACCGCGCAAGGTCGTCACCTGCGCCTCCTATGAGGCCCGCGAGTTCGGCGTGCGCGCAGGCATGCCGCTGCGTGCCGCCGCCCGTCGCTGCCCCGAGGCGACCTTCCTGCCCTCCGACCCGGCCGCCTACGACGCGGCGTCCGATCAGGTGATGGGCGTGCTGCGCGACCTTGGGCATCCGGTCGAAGTCTGGGGCTGGGACGAGGCCTATGTGGCGGTGACCGCGCAGGACCCGAGCGAGGTCGCAGAGCAGATCCGCAGCGCCATCTCCAGCGAAACCGGGCTGTCCTGCTCGGTCGGCATCAGCGACAACAAGCAGCGCGCGAAGGTCGCCACGGGCTTCGCGAAACCGGCTGGCGTTTTCGTGCTCACCGACGCGAACTGGATGCCACTGATGGCCGATCGTCCGGTCGACGCGCTGTGGGGCGTGGGGCCCAAGACGGCGAAAAAGCTTGCCGACCTGGATATTACGACGGTATCGCAGCTGGCCCACTGCGATGCGGAGTTGCTGACGGCCACGTTCGGTCCGCGCACCGGGCTGTGGCTGCTGCTGTTGGCCAAGGGCGGCGGCGACGGCCGGGTCAGCGCCGAGCCCTGGGTGCCGCGCTCACGCAGCCACGTCGTCACTTTTCCGCGCGATATCACCGATCGGTCCCAGATGGACACGGCCGTAACCGATTTGGCCAATCGCGCGCTGACGGATGTGCTGGCTGCGGGCCGGGTCGTGACGCGGGTGGCGGTCACCGTGCGAACAGCAACCTTCTACACACGCACCAAGATTCGCAAGCTCGATGAGCCCAGCACCGATCGCGACATCATCGTGGCCGCGGCCCTGCGCGTTCTGGACCTATTCGAACTCGACCGACCGGTCCGCCTGCTCGGGGTGCGCCTCGAGCTGGTCATGCCGGACCAGCTCCGGCGGGGCGGGCCGTAGCGCGCGGGTGAAGATCAGGTTCACCTGGCGCATCGCCACGCTATAGGGCCACCACGCAAGCCTCTTGAACGCATACAACGCGCGGATGTCGATTGACGTGTAGATCAGGTACCGGTTCTTGGCCACCCCGGCCAGGATTTTGTCGGCGGCCTTTTCCGGCGACACGGCATGGCCGGCGAACCGTTTCACCCACCGGTCGACGTTGGGGTCTTCGCGGTCCACGCCGGCGATCTCCACGGTGCCCACCAGCGGGGTGTTCACCGCGCCCGGCACCACGACCGAGACCCCGATGCGGTGCCGCGCCAGGTCGAAGCGCAGCACCTCCGACAGGCCACGCAATCCGTACTTGCTGGCGCTGTAGGCGGCGTGCCACGGCAGGGCCACCAGCCCGGCCGCCGAGGACACGTTGACCAGATGCCCGCCGCGCTTGGCCGCCACCATCGGCGGCACGAAGGTCTCGATGACGTGGATCGGACCCATCAGGTTGATGGCGATCATCTTGCGCCACTGCTCATGGGTCAGCCGGTCGACGGTGCCCCACGCGGATACGCCCGCGATGTTGAGGACGACGTCCATGCTCGGATGCGCGGCGTGGACATCGGCGGCGAACGCGGCCACCTGGTCGTAATCCGCGATGTCCAGCGCCCGATGCTCGGGAACCTGGGCGCCGAGCGCCCGCGCGTCGGCAACGGTTTGTTCGAGGCCTTCGCTGTCGCGGTCAGTCAGATAAAGCTCCGCGCCCTGCGCGGCCAGCCGCAGGGCCGTGGCGCGGCCGATGCCGCTCGCCGCTCCGGTGACAAGGCACCGCTTTCCCGCGAAAGACCGCCCGATTCCCGCCATTGCCGTGACGATACCGGCGGTAACACCGCGCTAGGGACGGCCCGCCCACAGCGCGTGCAGCCACAGCTGCTCGAGGAGGCGCACCCGCCGGTCACGGTCGCTGTCGCGCCCGGTCAGGATCGGGTCGCCGGTCAGCATCAGTGCGGTGGTGCCGGCCAGGGTGCGGATCAGCGTGGGCAGGTCGTCACTGATCGGGCTGGCCGTCCCGGCTTTCATCTCGGCCTCGACTATCCCGACGATCTGGCCCAGCACCACCTCGAACTGCTGATCCAGCAGATCGCGAATCTCGACGTCGGTGTTGCGGGCCTCGTTGCACGCGGTCACCACCGGGTCGTTGTGCGCGTAGACGGCCGCGGCGCTGCCGACCATCCGCTTGGCGAACTGCTCGGGTGACTCGCCGGCCTGCCGGGGGGCGAAATATTCGGTGAGTTCCTCGAGTTCTTCGGCAGCCTCGGCCATGAGCTGTGCCAGCACTGCGTACTTGGAGTCGAAGTAGAAGTAGAAGCCGGATCGGGCCACCCCGGCCCGCAAGCTGATGGTGCTGACGGACAGCTCGGCGAACGGCTTTTCCTGCAGCAGTTCCCGCACCGCCTGCACGATCGCCTGGCGTTGCTTGTCGCCACGCCGTCGCGCGCCCGGCTCTGGAGTGGCGGGGTGGCTGGTCACTCCCTGACCTTGCACCACGCCGCGCAAAAAGCAAACTTGACAGCCGTCAAGTTTTTCAGCGAAGGTATGGGTTTAGTGACGGCCGTCACCGGGAGGGCACGCAAAGGAGCGTTTAATGACCGCCACCATCAGCACCCCGCAGTACCTGCTGGATCAGGCACGGCGCCGGTTCACGCCGTCCATCAACAACTTTCCCGGCATGGGGATCGTCGAGCGCCGGCTGCTGAACACCGATTTCCCGGAGCGCAAGCTCGCCGAGCCACCCCCGGGCAGTGAGCTCAAACCGGTCATCGGCGACGCGGGCCTGCCGGTCATCGGGCACATCATCGAGATGCTGCGCGGCGGTCCGGACTACCTGCTGCACATGTACAAGACCAAGGGTCCGGTGGTCTTCGGGGACTCGCCCGTCCTGCCGGGCGTCGCCGCCTTGGGCCCGGACGCCGCTCAGGTCGTCTACTCCAATCGCAACAAGGACTTCTCCCAGCAGGGATGGGTGCCGGTGATCGGGCCGTTCTTCAACCGCGGCCTGATGCTGCTGGACTTCGAAGAGCACATGTTCCACCGGCGGATCATGCAGGAGGCCTTCATCCGGTCCCGCCTGGTCAGCTACGTCGAGCAGATGGACCAGGTGGTCTCACAGACCGTCGCGGACGACTGGGTGACCAACGACGCTCGGTTCCTGCTCTACCCCGCCATGAAGGAGCTGACGCTCGACATCGCGTCGATGGTGTTCATGGGCCACGAGCCCGGCACCGACCACGAGCTCGTGACCAAGGTCAACAAGGCGTTCGCGGTCACCACCCGCGCGGGCAACGCGATCATCCGCACTTCCGTGCCGCCGTTCACGTGGTGGCGCGGCCTCAAGGCGCGTGAGCTGCTGGAGAACTACTTCCGGGAGCGGGTCAAGGAGCAGCGGGCGAATCCCGGTACCGACCTGCTGTCGGTGTTGTGCCAGACGGAAGACGAGGACGGCAACAAGTTCTCCGACGACGACATCGTCAACCACATGATCTTTTTGATGATGGCCGCGCACGACACCTCCACCTCGACGGTGACCACGATGGCCTACCACCTGGCCCTCCACCCGGAGTGGCAGCAGCGTTGCCGCGAGGAGTCGGATCGGCTGGGCGACGGGCCGCTCGACATCGATTCGCTGGAAAAGCTGGAGACGCTGGATCTGGTGATGAACGAGTCGATCCGCATCGTGACGCCGGTGCAGTGGGCAATGCGCCAGACGGTGCGCGACACGGAGTTGCTGGGCTACTTCATCCCGAAGGGCACCAACGTGATCGCCTACCCCGGCATGAACCACCGGCTGCCCGAATTGTGGACCGACCCACTGAAATTCGATCCCGAGCGGTTCACCGAGCCGCGCAACGAGCACAAGCGCCACCGCTACGCGTTCACGCCGTTCGGCGGCGGCGCGCACAAGTGCATCGGGATGACCTTCGGGCAGTTGGAGATCAAGACGATCCTGCACCGCCTGCTGCGCAAGTATCGGCTGGAGCCGCCCCGCCCGGGCTACAAGTGCGAGTGGGATTACGGCGGCATGCCGGTGCCGAAAGACGGCATGCCGATTGTGTTGCGACCGCTGTAGAACGACCGCAACCAAGCCGCCGCCATCGCGGCAGGGGCGGAGTCGATTAGTGGACCCGGTTAACCGGCCGGCCCCGGTGCGGACTCGAACCGAAGATAGGCCTGGATCGTCGTGCCGGTTCTGGTCGTGTGGGTTCGGACCAAGTCCGAAATGGCGTTGACCAGATACAGGCCGCGGCTCGCGGGGCCGCACGGTCCGGGGTCCAGGCGCCCCACCATTGGGTCGTCGAATCGTCCGGTGTCGCGCGCCTCGCAGACCAGATGCCCATCGTCTTGCCAGAAGGCCAGCCGGCAGGCGCCCCCGGTGTACATCAGGCTGTTGGTGGCCAGCTCCGTGGCGACCAGCTGTAGATCCTCGATGCTCTCCTGGGACAGCCCCATCCACCCCGCGTAGTCGACGGCAAAGGATCGCGCGGGCCGAAGGTCGGCCGACTTGCGGACCATGTACGTGACGGCCCCGGGACCGGCGGCCAGCGGCTGATTGCAGCGTTCCAGGACGTCGCCGGGAGCGTAGTCCGAGCTGCGCTGCGGCACACCGCATTCCCACAGCAGCGGATGTGTGGCGCGCGCATCCGACAGCACGCCTTCGCGGAGCCGGCCCGCATCGTAGAGGCACAGACTGGTCGCCGGGTAGCCGTCCATGGCCTCGTTGACGAGAGCTTCGTGCTCCATGCAGGCGACGAACTCCTCGTCGGTGCGGCCGGGCCACGCGAGCTGGCTGACAATCCGGACTCGCTGGTCCGGGTGCTCGTCGATGAACGCGCCCTGCATCGCCATGAACCGGCTCGGGTTGCGGGCCGACTCGGTGATATCAACCATGCACACATCGGCCGGCGGATCGTCGCCGGCGTACAACCCGTCGCGCAGCAGCGCCAGCGTCTCGGGCGGCAGAGCAAGCAGCACCGCCTCGTCCAGCGCCACACCGTCGCCCACGAAGCGGCCGGCCAAATCCAGAAACTCCTGCTGAGAGTGATAGATGGCTGCGGAGTGGACGAAACCGTATTGCCTGGCTTCGTTGTCCGCCCTCACTTCAGCGCTCTCGCTTTCGATCACTTACGCCAACCCCCTGCTGGCAGGCTGAAGCCTCCCCCTTTTCCAGTACCCACGACGGGCCTTCGCTATGCCGCGCAACGGGTCACATTTAGCTTTGCCTCACTGGCGCGGCCATGGCCGCCGCTCGCGATCGCGCTGTCACAGCCACCACGAGGCGGCAGCGTCGAGATGACGGCGCAGGCGGTAACAGGCAACGCTCTCGTCGGCGGCCTCGACCGCCTCGACAATCCGCTGGTGAGCGTGGTGCACGGCCAGTACGTCCGACCAGGTCGGCAGTGCCTGCCCAGTGCTGGACCAGTGCCGGCGGAACAGCTCGACGATGATCCGCAGGAACAGATCCAGCAGCGCGTTGCCGGCGAGTTGCGCCAGGCCGACGTGGAAGTTGAACTCCTCCGCCATCGCCTGCCGCACAGTCTCGGCCGTCGGCCGGGAGATTTCCGGCAGCCCGGAACGATGGCTGGCCAGAAACGCGGCCACCTCCGACTCGGTCAACCGCTTGACGACCTTGGCCACGTTGTCGATCTCGATGGCGTCGCGGACGCAGCGCAGGTCTTCGCGGCTCGGGCCGCGGTATTGCAGATACAGCGCGATCGTGTCGATGCTGGCCTGTGCCGCGGGCCGGGCGATGACGAGTCCGCCGCCGGGCCCCCGGCGCATGTGGGCTATCGAATGGTATTCGAGCAGCCGCACCGCTTCGCGCAGCACCGCGCGGCTCACCCGATAGCGCTCCAGCAGGGCCGTCTCGGTGCCGAACACCGACCCGACGTGCCAGCCGCTGGCGGCGATGTCGTCGCCGATGGTGGCGGCCAGCATCTCGGCCAGTTTGCCCCGGGACGTTTCGGAATCGAGCCTCCGGCGCGTTTTACGCCCCCCGCTGCCGTCGCCGGCGTGATGCTGCTGCAGCCAGCCCGTCACGGCCTCGACGTGCCGCTCGGACAGCGTCTTGGCGCGCGCCGAATCGCCGGCCGTGACGGCGGCGACGATCGCGGAGTGATGCGCGTGCAAATGGTCGACCGCCTCGATGGCCTCGGTCGCCGAATCCGTTCGCGACGCCAAGGCGTAGCGGGTGGTGAGCCGCATCAGGACATTGATAAACAGTTGCAGCACAGGGTTTTTGGATTGCTCGGCCAGCGCGATGTGAAACTCGTCGCGCGGCGCCGGTAGGCCGGGCTTCCATCGCTCCTCGGCGTGCAGCACCCCCCGCAGCCGCGCGATGCCGGCCTCGTCGATGCGCTCGGCGGCGAGGGAGGCCGCCAGCGGCTCGAGTACCAGGCGCGCGTTGAGTAAGTCGCCCAGCGTCGTGCCCAGGTATCCGAGATAGATGACGACGGCGCGGGTGGCGGGCCCCGCATCCGGCTCGCAGACGTACAACCCGCCGTGCGGGCCGCGACGCATCCGCGCGACCTGATGGTGTTCGACCAGGCGAACGGCCTCCCGCAGCACCGATCGGCTGACGCCGAAGCGCTGCTGCAAAGCCTGTTCGGAGCCCAGCGATTCGCCCACTGCCCAGCCGCGGCGGACGATATCGGCTTCGATGTCGCGGGCGAGGACCGAGGCGAGCTTGTTCGCCTGGCCGGTCCGTGGGTCCTCAGTCATCCGAGCTCGATCGCGCTCGTCGTCAACAGGTCAGCAGCATGCACCCCGCGACGGGCCCGCCGCCGACGGAGACGACGCCCACCTCGGGGCGACGCGACACCTGCCGCTCCCCCGCGTCGCCGCGCAACTGCAGGCATCCTTCGTGCAGCGCCCAGTAGCCGTGCATGCGCCCCGCCGAGAGCTGGCCGCCGTAGGTGTTCAGCGGCAGGTGCCCGTCGCGGGCGATCCGTTCCCCGCCCTCGACGAACGGGCCGCCCTCGCCGTCGCCGCAGACCCCGAGCGCTTCCAGCCACGCCAAGGTGAGATAGGTGAAGCCGTCGTACAACTCGGCGACCTGGAGGTCGGCCGGCTTCAATTCGGTCCGCGACCACATCTGCGCCGCGGCATCCGACATCGCCATCTTCGGGTAGTCCGCACGGTGAAACCAGCCGCCGGCACCGTCGGACCCGCCGATCGCCTCCACCTTCACCGCTCGGTGCGGACAGTCGGCTGCGTACTCCGCGTGCGACACCACCACCGCGATCGAGCCGTCGATCGGAACGTCGCAGTCCAGCAGGCCGAGCGGGGTGGACACCAGCCGCGCACCCAGGTAGTCGGCCATCGTCATCGGATCCCGATACACCGCACGGGGATTCGATGCCGCGTTGCGCCTGCCATTGAGCGCGATCCAGCCCAGCTGCTCTTTGGTGGTCCCGTACAGGTCCATGTGGCGCCGGCAGTTGAGCGCCAGCCAATTGGCGGCCGAATAGGCATGCGCCGCAACCAGATCGTTGACGTCGTCCATCGCACCGACGGCGGGTTTGGGCTCACCTTCGGGTGTCTCGAACATCCGCGCCAACGGGGGCGCGGGCGCGTTCTCGTCCTGCTTGACCGGGACCGTTCCGCCGAGCATTTGTATCGTCCGGTACACCACGACGTGGCGGGCGCGGCGTTCGGCGACCGCGCGACATGCCGACATCACCGGCGAAAGCAGGCCGCCGGTGCCGAAGCCCGACCCGCAGTCCGCGGCATCGATGCGCAACTGGGCGTTGACGTCCGCCGCGGGTGTGTCACCCAGGGTGGCGATGCCGTCGATGTCGGTCGGGGTCAGCCCGGCGTCCTCGATGGCGGCGCGCACCGCCTCCATGGTCAACTCCAGGCCCGGGATGCCGGTGCGGCGGCCGATTCGTGAGATCCCGATGCCGGACAGGATCGCGTCTTTGTCGAAATGCGTCATGCACACCGCCCGTCAGACCACACCCACCGCCGCGTTGAATCAATTGAGTGTACTGTATTCGTCGTGTCAGAGGGGCCGCTGCTCATCGAGTACTGCGACGAGTGCGCGCGCTGGGTGCATCCCGCCAGCGGCCAATGTCGCGAGTGCGGCGCCACGCTGGAGGCGCGCGAAGTGTCGGGTCGGGGCACCGTGTTCACCTATACGGTGAATCATCACCCTTACAACCCGGAGATCCCAACCCCGTACGTCATCGCCATCGTCGAGCTGGCCGAACAGAGCGGGCTGCGGGTCGCCGCCAATATCGTTGACTGCGAACCGGATTCGGTGAGCTGCGGCATGTCCGTCACTCTGCGACCGGAACGTGGCAGCGGCGGCGCGGCGCAGTTCGCGCCGGCTTGACCGTCGCGGCCTAGTTGATCAGCGGGTCACGCGGCATGCCGAGGATCCGCTCGGCGATCTGATTGCGCGTCACTTCCGACGTGCCACCCGCGATCGCCATGCCGCGCGCGCCCATCATCAGTCGCCCGGCCAGGGCCCCGGGACCATCGGTCAGCGCGACGTCGGGACCCAGCAGCGCCGCCATGATCGCTGCGCCTTCGACCATGTGCTCGGCCAGCTTCAGCTTGGTGACGTTGCCCTCCGGGCCCGGGCCCGCGCCTTCGACGCTGCGCGCGGCCCGACGCAGGTTCAGCAGGCGCAGCGCGGTCTCCTCGGCCAGATATGAGCCGACTCGAATTCGCCCGCCCGCCAACCGCTCCGGGCGTTGCTCAGTGAGCTGCACCAGCTGGTCGGCCAGCCCCTCGTAGAACGATCCGCTGCCGCCGATGCTGACCCGCTCGTTGCCCAGCGTTGCCCGCGCGACGGTCCAGCCGGAGTTGGGTGTCCCCACGACGTCCTCGTCGGGGACGAACAGGTCATTGAAGAAGACCTCGTTGAAGTCCGAGCCGCCGGTCATCTGCCGCAGCGGCCGCACCTCCACCTCGGGGGCCTTCATGTCGACGATCACCGTCGTGATGCCGGCATGCTTCGGGGCGTCGGGGTCCGTACGCACCGTGGCCAGGCCGCGCGCGCAGTAGTGCGCCCCGCTGGTCCACACCTTCTGGCCGTTGATCTTCCAGCCGCCGTCCACCCGGGTGGCGCGCGTCTTGATGGACGCGGCGTCCGAACCCGCGTCGGGCTCGGAGAACAGCTGGCACCAGATTTCGTCCTTGCGCAGCGCCTTCTCCACGAATCGTTCGATCTGCCAAGGCGTTCCGTGCTGGATCAGGGTCAGGATCACCCAGCCGGTGATCCCGTAGTCGGGCCGCTTGATGCCGGCCGCGCGGAACTCCTCGTCGATCACCAGCTGCGCCACCGCGTCGGCCGCCCGCCCCCACGGCTTGGGCCAGTGCGGCATCACGTAGCCGGTCTCGATCAGCTTGTCGCGCTGCGCCTCTTTGTCCAGGGCGGCGATCTCGGTGGCGTCGGCGCGGATGCCGGTGCGCAGTTCTTCGGCTTCCGGCGGCAGGTCGAGGCTGTTCTCGCGGGCGGCGCCTGCGGCGGTGCGCTCGAAAACGTCAGCGGCCGGCGCGTCGCCACCGAACAGTGCCGCGCTCACCACCGCCCTGCGCAGGTGCAGATGCGCGTCGTGCTCCCAGGTGAAGCCGATGCCGCCGTGCACCTGGATGTTGAGTTCGGCATTGCGGACGTATGCCGGGAAGGCCAGCGCGGCGGCCACGGCGGCGATCAGCCGGAATTGCTCCTCGTCCTCGGTGGCCGCGCGGGCGGCGTCCCACACAGCCGCTATCCCGGACTCCGCGCCCACCAACATGTTGGCGCAGTGATGCTTGATTGCCTGAAAAGTGGCGATGGTGCGCCCGAATTGCTGGCGCACCTTTGCGTAGTCGACGGCGGCGTCGACGCAGTCCGACGCCCCGCCCACCGCCTCGGCGGCCAGCAACGTGCGGGCGCGGGCCAACGCCGATTGGCGTGCCCCGGTCAGGACGTCGTCGTCGGACACCCGCACGTTGCGCAGGCGGACGCGTCCGGATCGGCGCGTCGGATCGAAGTTCTCCGGCACCTCGACCGAGACACCCTCGCGGCCACGTTCGACCACCAGCACGTCGTCACCCGCGGCGATCAGCAGCAGCTCGGCCAGCCCGGCGCCCAGGACGATTCCGGCCTCGCCGTCGGCCGCGCCGTCGGCCACGTGGACCTGGCCGTCCAGCCCGACGCCCGCGGTGACGGTTCCGTCGATCAGGCCGGGCAGCAGCCGCGACTTCTGTTCGGCGGTACCGTCTTTGGCGATCACCGCAGACGCGATGACGGTGGGTACGAAGGGCCCGGGCGCGACCGCGCGGCCGAGTTCTTCGATCACCACGACGAGTTCGGGCAACCCGAATCCCGAGCCGCCGTACTCCTCGTCGATGTGCAGACCGAGCCATCCGAGCTCGACCAGGTTCTGCCAGAACCCGGGGCGTGGCTCGTCGGAGGCGTCGAGCAGCGATCGCGCCGCCCAGCGTGCCTTCTGCGAGGTCAAAAACCCGCGGGCGACGTCGGCGAGTTCACGATGGTCGTCGGTTATTGCGATACCCATGAGGGCCCTCCTCGCGCGCATGCCAGCTGGTTTTGATTGTCCCGCTCCGCTCGGACCGCCGCGCGGCCCGCATCGTCGGAGCTGAAGCTGGGTGGCCTGCCCCGCTTCGAGGGGAAGCGGGGCGGCTGCCTAAAGAGTGTACTTAATGCGGGGAGGGTTCCAATGGGGGGCGTCTACTTCGGCGCGAACCGCTGCCCGGCGTCCAGGCGCAGGCATTGGCCGTTGAGCATCGGGTTGTCCACGATGGCCGCGGCCAGCTTTGCGTACTCCTCGGGGCGGCCCAGGCGCTTCGGGAACGCCGCGTCCTTAGTCAGGGCCGCCACGTATTCGTCCGGGATGCCCTGGGTCAGTCCGGTGGCGAACAGGCTGGGAGCGATGGCAAGCACCCGGATGCCCAGGGAGCCCAAATCACGCGCCATGGTCAGGCACATGCCGGCGATACCGGCCTTGGCGGCGGTGTAGGCGACCTGCCCGATCTGGCCCTCGAACGCCGCGATCGACGCGGTGTTGATGATGACGCCGCGCTCCTCGTCCTCGGGCTCGTTCTTGGCCATGTGCGCGGCGGCCAGCCGGCTGATGTTGAAACTGGCGATCAGGTTGAGGTCGATCACGGACTGAAAGGACTCTAGGTCGTGCGGACCGCTCTTGGTCATCGTGCGCTTGGCGATACCACCGCCCGCGGTGGTGATGATGACGTGTAGACCGCCGAGCTTGTCGACCGCGGCCTGCAGCGTCTCCTCGGTGCCGGTGAAGTCGGTGACGTCGACCGGGTAGAAAGTTCCGCCGACACCCTCGGCAACGGTCTTACCGTCGGAGCCCTCGCGGTCGAGGATGGCGACATCCGCACCGCGTTCGTGCAGCAGCTCGGCGCTGGCACGGCCCATTCCCGATGCACCGCCGATGACGACGACCTTCTTCCCGCTGATCTCCATCCGCGCGTCTCCTTTGTGGTTGTCAGAATCCCTGCGATCTGTAACGTTACGTAGGCACGCTAGCGTGTCCGTTCTTCAGGCCTGTCACCGAGCCATGCCAAGCTGGCAACCGTGCTTCTCCTCGACGTCGCAACGACGTCTGACGACGTCGGCAGCACATCGTCGCGGCTGACCAAAGTCGCCCGGATCGCCGACCTGCTATCCCGTGCCGCACCCGATGCCGCGGTGGTCGCGATAGTGGTGTCGTGGCTTTCCGGTGATTTGCGGCAGCGCCAGATTGGTGTGGGGTGGGCGGCGCTGCGCTCGCGCCCGCCGGCGGCAACCCACCCGTCGCTGACCGTCGCCGGCGTCGATGCGACCTTCTCGGACATCGGCGCCGTGTCGGGCACTGGCGCGCAAGCGCGCCGCGCCGCGCTCCTGAGCACCCTGTTCGCCGCCGCCACCGAGACCGAGCAGACGTTTCTGTTGCGGCTCCTCGGCGGCGAACTACGCCAGGGCGCCCTGGCCGGCATCATGGCCGACGCGGTGGCGAAGGCGGCGGGCATCCCGGCCGCCGCGGTGCAGCGCGCCGCGATGCTGGGCGGGGACCTGCCTGCGGTGGCGGCGGCGACCCTCTCCGGTCCCTTGTCCGGCTCGGCCTCGGCGCTGGACGCGTTCACCATGCGGGTGGGCCGGCCGGTCGGTCCGATGCTGGCGCAGACCGCGGCGAGCGTGGCCGATGCGATTGAACGCCACGGCGGGCAGGCGATCTTCGAAGCCAAGCTGGACGGCGCGCGGGTACAGATCCACCGCGCCGGTGACGAGGTCACCGTCTACACCAGGAGCCTGGACGATGTCACCGCCCGGCTGCCCGAAGTGGTGGAGGCGACGCTGGCACTGCCGGTGGACAACCTCATCGCCGACGGCGAGGCCATCGCGCTGCGGCCCGATAACCGGCCGCACCGTTTCCAGGTGACCGCCTCACGATTCGGCCGCTCCGTCGACATCGCCGCAGCTGTTGCCGCGCAACGTCTTTCGGTGTTCTTTTTCGACATCCTGCACCGGGACGGCGTCGACCTGCTCGACGCGCCGACCGCCGAGCGGCTGACCGCGCTCGACGCTTTGGTGCCGCCGGCGCAGCGGGTCGACCGGCTGCTCACCGCCGACCCCGCGGAGGCGGGCGCCTTCCTGGACGCGACGCTGGCCGCCGGCCACGAGGGCGTGATGGCCAAGGCCCCCGACGCGCCGTATCAGGCGGGCCGCCGCGGAGCGGGCTGGCTGAAGGTCAAGCCGGTGCACACACTGGATCTGGTGGTGCTCGCGGTGGAGTGGGGGTCGGGGCGCCGGCGCGGCAAGCTCTCCAACATCCACCTGGGCGCACGCGATCCGGCCAACGGCGAATTCATCATGGTGGGAAAGACTTTCAAGGGCATGACCGACGCCATGCTGGAATGGCAGACCGCCCGGTTCAGCGAACTCGCGATCGCCGGAACGGACGGTTACGTCGTTCACGTGCGGCCCGAGCAGGTGGTCGAAATCGCTGTCGATGGCGTCCAGAAATCGTCGCGCTACCCCGGCGGGCTGGCGCTGCGCTTCGCCCGCGTGGTGCGCTATCGCGACGACAAGAGCCCGGCCGAAGCCGACACCATCGACGCCGTGCGTGCGCTGTACTGAACCGGGCTTTCTGGACAGGCGCAGTTGGTTCCGCGCGCGTAGGGTTTCCGCCGTGGCGGTCAAGGGGCACGGCGACGGCGTCAGCTACATCCATACCGACGAAGACCTGCCACCGGTCGCCATCATCGACCGCTCCCCCGTCACCGCGCGGCACAAGATCGTGTTCGCCGTCATCGCGGTGCTCGGCGCCGTCGCTTGGGCGATCATCGCGTTCGCCCGGGGCGAGACGGTCAACGCGGTATGGATTGTCGTCGCGGCGATCTGTACGTACATCATCGGATACCGGTTCTATGCGCGGTTGATCGAGATGAAGATCGTCCGCCCGCGCGACGACTACGCCACGCCGGCCGAGTTCCTCGAGGACGGCACCGACTTCGTCCCGACCGACCGCCGGGTGCTGTTCGGCCATCATTTCGCCGCCATTGCCGGGGCCGGTCCGCTCGTCGGCCCGGTGCTGGCCATGCAGATGGGCTACCTGCCGGGCAGCATCTGGATCGTCATCGGCGCGGTATTCGGCGGCTGCGTGCAGGACTACCTGGTGTTGTGGATCTCCACCCGCCGGCGTGGCCGTTCCCTCGGAGAGATGGTCCGCGACGAACTGGGCGCCGCGGGCGGGGCCGCCGCCCTGGTCGGGGTCCTCGTCATCATGGTGATCCTGATCGGGGTGCTGGCGCTGATCGTGGTGAGGGCCCTGGCCCAGAGCCCATGGGGCGTGTTCTCCATAGCCATGACCATCCCCATCGCCGTGTTCATGGGTTGTTACCTGCGATTTTTGCGTCCCGGGCGCGTATCGGAGGTATCACTGATCGGCTTCGCGCTGCTGCTGCTCGCGGTGGTGTCCGGCACTTGGGTCGCCGAAACGCCTTGGGGCGCATCCTGGTTCACGCTGTCGCCGGTCACCCTGTGCTGGTGTCTGATCGGCTACGGTTTCGCCGCGTCCGTGCTGCCCGTCTGGCTGCTCCTGGCGCCGCGCGACTACCTGTCGACGTTTATGAAGGTCGGCGCCATCGGGCTGCTCGCCGTCGGCGTCTGCATCGCACGGCCGGACATGCACGCGCCCGCGATCTCGCAGTTCGCCACCAGGGGCAACGGCCCGGTGTTCGCGGGCTCGCTATTCCCGTTCTTGTTCATCACCATCGCGTGCGGCGCGCTGTCCGGATTTCACGCGCTGATCTCGTCCGGGACGACGCCCAAGCTGCTGGAGAAGGAAAGCCAGATGCGGCTGATCGGCTACGGCGGCATGATCACCGAGTCGTTCGTTGCCGTCATGGCACTCATTACGGCGTCGATCATCAACCAGCATCTGTACTTCACCATCAACGCGCCGGCGGCGCGGACCGGTGGCACCGCGGCCACCGCCGCCCAGTACGTCAACGGGCTCGGGTTGCCGGGCGCCCCGACGACCGCGGACCAGATCAGCCAGGCCGCCGGCAGCGTCGGCGAGAAGTCGATCGTGTCGCGCACCGGTGGAGCACCGACGCTGGCCTGGGGAATGGCCGACGTGCTGCAGCGTGTGTTCGGCGGCACGGGACTCAAGTCCTTCTGGTACCACTTCGCGATCATGTTCGAGGCGCTGTTCATCCTGACTACCCTCGACGCGGGCACCCGCGTCAACAGCTTCATGCTCTCCGGCGCGCTGGGCAACCTCGGCGGCCCGCTGGCCAAGCTGCAAAACCCGAGTTGGCGCCCCGGCGTCTGGGGTTGCAGCCTGGCCGTCGTCGCCGCGTGGGGCGGCATCCTGCTGATGGGCGTGAGCGACCCGCTCGGCGGCATCAACACGCTGTTTCCGCTGTTCGGTATCGCCAACCAGCTGCTCGCCGGGATCTCATTGACCGTCATCACCGTGGTGGTCATCAAGAAGGGCCAGCTGAAGTGGGCGTGGATTCCGGGGGCTCCCCTGCTATGGGATCTTGCGGTCACGCTGACCGCGTCGTGGCAGAAGATCTTCTCCGAAGATCCCGCCGTCGGCTACTGGACGCAACACTCGAAGTATTTGGCGGCCAAGCAAGCGGGCAAGGCGGCGTTCGGTTCGGCGAAGAACGCGCATCAGCTCGACGAGGTCATCCGGAACACCTTCATCCAGGGCACGCTGTCGATCCTGTTCGCGCTCACCGTCGTGATCGTGGTGCTCGCCGGAGTCGTGGTCGCGCTCGGGGCAATTCGCGGACCGGCCAGTAAGTTGAGCCGGCCCTTGACCGAGGACGACCCGGTGCCGTCGAGGCGGTTCGCGCCCGCTGGCATGATTCCCACGGCCGCGGAGCGAGGGGTGCAGCGGCAATGGAACCGGCCGCCGGCGTCGACCCCTGGGGTCGTCGGCGCTCAGGAGCGTTGACGGTACCTGCCGACATGCGGTAGTCGGCCGCGCACAAATAGGTAGTCAACTACGCGTGCGTACCCGTGATCGCCGACCGTACGTTGAGTCCATCACCGGCCGACCTCTCTGGTCCGCGGGATCGCAACACAAAGAAGGTGGACGAAATGCTGGTCACGCCAACGGGACTCCGGACCGCACCCCTTACCCAGCCGATTCCGCAGCCGTCCGCGGCGGCGCCCGCCGTCGAGGCGGCACCCGCAGAGGTACTGATCAGTACCCAGCAGGTGCTCTTCGACTCCGCCGTCGCCGCGCGGACGCGCCGCGCCCCGCTCGGCGGCCGGATCGCCGCCGCGCTGCGGCGGATGGCGGCGGATGCGAATCAGCCGCGGCACCCCTACCTGAGGCATTACGCCTACCTCGAGACCGCCCGCATGGCACGCGAAATGGACAGGCTGTGAACGCCATCGTCAGCGTCGCCTGCGTCGGCCTGATGATGCTGCTCGCAGTGGGGACCTACAACCTGCAGTGGTGGCTCGAACGCTACGACTACGAGCGCCATTTCGAGGACTGACCGAATTCGGCGGGCACGCCGCGCGAAAGGTCGTGCCGAAGTCAGCGGCGCGGTCCTAAACTTGCGCGATGAGAGTCGGTATCGACTTTGGCACCACCCACACCGTCGTCGCGGCCGTCGACCGAGGCAACTATCCCGTCGTCTCCTTCGAGGGCGTGGATGCGTGGCCGTCGCTCGTCGCCGCCAATGCCGCCGGGCAGTTGCGCTTCGGCGCAGCGGCCGCGGCCGTCCGCCACGAACCGGGTTGGTCGGTGCTGCGCTCGTTCAAGCGTTTACTCAACGACGCCGGACCCCAAACCGGGGTCACCCTGGCCGGGCGCGACTATCGGCTGGCCGACCTCCTCACCGGCTTCCTGGCCCAGCTGAAAGCCGATCTGCGGCGACACTCGAACGTCGCCCTGGCCCCGGGCGAACCCATCGAAGCCGCGATCAGCGTGCCGGCCAACGCCTCGAGCGCCCAGCGCCTACTGACCCTCGATGCCTACGTGGCGGCCGGTTTTCACGTCGTCGCGCTGCTGAACGAGCCGTCCGCCGCCAGCCTCGAATACGCCCACCGGTACCGGTCCACCATCACCGCCAGACGCGAATACGTCCTCATCTACGACTTGGGCGGCGGCACCTTCGACGCGTCGCTGCTGAAAATGACCGGGCACGCGAACGAGGTCGTCATCAGCGAGGGCATCCAGCGCCTCGGCGGTGACGACTTCGATGACGCGATCGTCGAGCTGGTGCTGGCCGGCGCGAGCCTGCCCGGCCTCGACGCCGCCCAGCGCGGCCTGCTCGCCGAGGAGTGCGCCGCCCGCAAGGAGGCGGTCGGGCCGCAGACGCGCCGCTTCCTGGTGGACCTCTCCACCGTCGATCGGCCCCCGTTTTCCTGCCCCATCGACGACGTCTACTCGGTGTGTGCGCCGCTGGTCGACCAGACGACGGGGTTGCTCGAGCGGGTCCTGCACGATCCGGCGCGGGGCCACAAGGACGTGGACCTCTCGGAGGTGGCCGGCATCTACGTCGTCGGCGGGGCCGGGGGCTTTCCGCTGGTATCTCGGATGTTGCGCAGCACCTTCGGCGAGAAGCGGGTCAAACGCTCGCCGCACCCCTTCGCCGCCACGGCGATCGGACTCGCCGTCTTTCTGGACAAGGAGTCCGGTTTCGCGCTGTCCGAACGCTTCTCGAGGAATTTCGGGGTTTTCCGGGAGGCCGAGGCCGGCGCCGGGGTCGTCTTCGACCCGATCGTGTGCAAGGACGTTTCACTTCCCGCCGACGGGAAATCCCCGCTGGTGGTGAAACGAACGTATCGGGCGGCACACAACATCGGACACTTCCGGTTCGTGGAATGCAGCCGCCTGGTCAACGGGCGGCCTGACGGCGACGTCACGCCGTATGACCCGGTGCTGTTCCCGTTCGACCCGGCCCTGCGCGACCGGGCCGACCTCAGGCGTCAGCCGGTCGGTCGCTGGAAGGACGGGCCCGATGTCGAGGAGCGCTACGTCATCACCCCTAGCGGCGCCGTGGAAGTGACCTTGACGACGCGGCCGGCCGGGTTCGAACGCACCTTCCGCTTGGAGCGGCGCGCGTCCGCGAGTTGACGAGCCATTCCGCCATGCAGCTATACGACGTGATGCGAACAACCTTCGCGGCACGGGAATTCACCGCCGATCCGCTGCCCGACGAGGTGCTGGGGCGCATCTTCGACAACGCTCGGTTCGCTCCCAGCGGCGGCAACAGGCAGGGCGCGCATGTCACCGTGGTGCGCGACGAAACCGTCCGGCGCCGGCTGGCCGAACTCGGCAAGCCAGCCGCTCGCCGCTACTTCGCCCAGCTGCAGGCGGGCGAAAACCCGTGGAATTCGGTCCATCCCAGTGGCGTGCCGCAAGAGGACATCGACGCGACCGAGATCCCCGACACCTTCGTTGCACCGATCGCCAAAGCGCCTGTGGTTCTTGTCGTTTCGGTGGACCTGACCGTTGTCGCCGCCATCGATCAGGGTCTCGACCGCGTCGGCATCGCGGGTGGGGCATCGGTCTACCCGTTGATCTGGAACATCTTGCTCGCCGCACGCAGCGAGGGCTACGGCGGCACCATCACGACGATGGCCATCGCAGCCGAAGAACACGTCCGCCAACTACTGGGTATTCCCGACATGCACGCGGTTGCCGCGGTCGTGCCCCTCGGAAAACCGGTGCGCCAGCTGAACAAACTGCGCCGCCGGCCGGTCACGGAGTTCATCACTCGCGATCGGTTCGACGGTCCGCCTTTTGACGGTTGACGTGGGTTCGCAGCGATAGCGTGAAACTCATGACCGAGATAGATCTGGACACCCTGTCGACTCCGGAACACGGCTACACCGTCGACGACCGGGACGACGACGACCCGGTCCTGCTCGACGGGGAGGGCAACCACGTTGAAACGTTGCGCGAGCGTTACCCCTACGACCATCGGATGCCGCGCGACGAGTACGAGCGGCTGAAGCGACGGCTGCAAATCGAGCTGCTGAAATTGCAGAAGCACAACAAGCGCACCGGCGGTAGGCATGTGATCGTGTTCGAGAGGCGCGACGCGGCCGGAAAAGGCGGAACCATCCAGCGATTCATGGAGCACCTGAATCTGCGCAACGCGCGGGTGGTGGCGCTGGAGAAGCCGACCGAGCAGGAGAGGACGCAGTAATATTTCCAGCGCTATATCAACCATCTGCCGTCCGGCGGCGAGATGGTGCTGTTCGACCGTTCTTGGTACAACCGGGCCGGCGTCGAGAAGGTGATGGGATTCTGCACCCCGGAGCAGTACGCCGAATTCATCCAGCAGGCTCCGCCGTTCGAACAGATGCTGGTCGACAACGGGATCATCCTGACCAAGTTCTGGTTCTCCGTATCGCCGGCCGAACAGCGCACCCGGTTCGCCGTCCGGTTGGTGGATCCGGTGCGACAGTGGAAGTTCTCCCCCCATGGACATCGAATCGGTGAACAGGTGGGATGACTACACCGCCGCGAAGGAGGCGATGTTCGATGCGACCGACACCGACGTCGCTCCATGGATCGTGGTGCGAAGCAACGACAAGAAGCGCGCCCGGATCAACGCCATGCGGTACCTGCTCGCCAACACCTACTACGAGGACAAGGACGATGAGGTGGTGGGCGAGCCGGATCCGCAGATCGTGGGCCGGGCGTTGACTGACTGAGGTCGGCGCCCCCGAGCCCGCTCTGACTCAGGTGTTCCACGTCGTCAGGTCGCGGGTCAGGATGCCGTTGTCGTCGCAGTAGCGCGCATAGCGGTCGATGGATGTCTTATGGTTTTCTTGCCAGAGGAGCTTGTTGTCCTGATCGAGGAACAGCAACTCACCCACCATGTAAAAGAAGATCTCCGAGTCCTCGAAAGCTTCAGGAGTATGTGAGGAGCCGGCAACTTCGTAGAGAGTGTCGCCCCCGCGGGCGACCCACTCGCTCTCCTTATAACGCCAGGCTCCGCTAACGGTGTGCGCGACAACGATTCCGGTGTGGTAATGCGTCCCAAGCTCCACGTTGGCGGGCACTTTCATGGAGACGATAATCTCCGCTCGGACCGGGTCGACCTTCCAGTACTTCAGGAAGACTTGGTCGCTCAGCGGTGTGAACGGTATCCACGGGTTAGCTGCGCCGCTCATGTAATTGACGTCGAGTTCCTGCAGAGTTTTCACGACTCCTCCTAGTTTTTCGATCGGAACCGCTGGGGGCGGCTAGGTGCAGACGCTAGGAGTCCGGCTGCAGATCCGCTCGGGCTATGGCAACAGAGTTCAACGACGCGTTTGTGTCGTCATCACAGTCCAGCATCCGCCGGGTGGGTCAACCCGCGCAGCGCGGGCAGCAACTCGAGGGCGACCGACAGGTCAAGGACGTTGAAGTCGATTGGCCGGCCGAGCAATTCCTCGGCTTGGTTGACCCGATAACCGACCGTGTTGGGATGTACGCTAAGGCGTTGCGCGGCCCTGGCGGGGCTCCGATTCTCTTCGAGATACACCGCGAGCGTGTTGGCTATCCGATGCGTCGTTTCATCGTTGGCCGCCAGGGGCCCCAGGATTCTTTTGACGAATGCGACGGCTTGCGCGCCGTCCGCGCTGGCCAGCGCCGCGACCGCAACGTGGCGATAGCACGTCACGACCAAGGCACGATCGCCCAGCAGCAAGGCAACTCGATGAGCGTGCGAGGCCTCGGTATAGGTGTGGCGAAAGCCGCTGATCCCCCAACCCGGTTCGCCGACAGCAACCCAAACGCCGTCTGGCAAGGCTGACTTGCCGCGGCCAAGCACCATATCCAGCTCGGCGGTGGTGAATGACTGCGACCGGCTGATCCAGCCGGCGACGTCCTTCGCGCCGACGGGATGGAACATGTTGCTTTCCGCCGAAGCAGCGCGAGCGAGCTGCGCCATAGCGTCGGTCAAAGTCGTCTGTGCATTGGTGTCATCAAGCTTCGAAACCAGCCATGCTCTGACGCCAACATGGTGGCGATTGATGTCGTAGCGCAGCCGTTTGGATGCACGCTGCGGATCGTCTTCGCGTTCGTTGAGGATGTCTCCGATCGCCGCCACGCGCGCGGCGGCCGCGCCACCCATCCACGCCTCTCGCTCAATCTCGTAACTGTGCTCGGCCTTGGTCAGCACGTCATCGCAGAAAGCGAAGAGCCAGTTGGTGGCCAAAGCGAGCGCCCGCGCAAGGTCGGCGGTCGTCGCGGTCGCAATGATTTGCTCGAACAGCCACTGCCACGTGAGTTCCTGCGCGAGGCGCACGGAACGCATGAGATCAAGCAGCGGGATGCCCCTCTGCACGCCAGAGCGGGCGATCGCCGCCGTCGCCGGGGCGAGGTCGAATCGCCGCGGGTCGTCTCCTGTCGCCAAGCACTGTGCTATGAGTCGGAGACTGGCTTCCACGCTGGCGAGCTCCTCGTCCACGGCAGACTCGTCGGGCACGACCTTCGGCACTTCGGCTTTGTAACGTTCGACGATGCATCTAGCTAACTGCGGTGCGCACTTCTGCATCTCGGCAGCAACTGGGATGATCACCTTTTGCCACGCTGTACGGGCACGCGCCTCCTGTAATGGTCGCCAGACGGGCTCCATATCGGCAGAATCTAATCCGGATGTGTTGTCGGCACAACGACCTGGCAAACGGCGGTTTCGCGGCGACGGGAAAGGAGACGTCTAATGTCCACCTGGCTCATCACCGGATGCTCGACCGGGCTCGGTCGAGCGCTCGCCCAGGCCGTCATCGGCGCCGGACACAACGCTGTCGTCACCGCGCGCGACGACGCCGCTGTCGCTGACCTTGCCGAGTCGGCACCCGAGCGGGTACTCGCCGTCGCCCTCGACGTCACCAAACCAGCGCAGGTCACTTCCGCGGTGCAGCAGGCGCAACAGCGGTTCGATCACGTCGACGTGTTGGTCAACAATGCGGGCTACGGGTATCGCGCCGCGGTCGAGGAAGGCGACGACGACGAGGTCCGCACGTTGTTCGAGACACACTTCTTCGGCACAGTCGCCATGATCAAGGCCGTACTCCCCGACATGCGTGCACGCCGCAGCGGCGCCATCGTGAACGTTTCGTCGATCGGGGCGCAGTTGACGCCGGTGGGTTCCGGCTACTACTCGGCGGCCAAGGCCGCGATCGAAGGCATCAGTGGGGCCCTTCGCGGCGAGCTTGCGCCGCTGGGCATTTCGGTGACCATCGTCGAGCCCGGCGCGTTCCGCACCGACTTCGCCGGACGTTCCCTGGTCCAGTCGGCCACCGTCATCGATGACTACGCCGCGACCGCTGGGCAGCGTCGCAAGGAGAACGACACCATGCATGGCAATCAGCCCGGCGACCCCGCCAAGGCGGGCAACGCCATCATCGCGGCCGTCGAATCGCCTGAGCCACCGGCATTCTTGTTGCTCGGGCCCGACGCGTTGGCCGCCTATCGCTACAAAGCGGACGCGCGGGCAGCCGAGATCTCACAGTGGGAAGAGCTCGCCAGCGGCACCGACTTCACCTGAGGCCTAGCCGCGCACCTGGGACAAAACGTCGCGCTGCCACGCCGCGAAGAACCCGTCCATGTCGGGGCCGATCTGCTGCACGTAGATCTCGTCGACGTCGGCGTCGATGTACTCGCGGACCTGGGCGACGTGCTTGTCGGGGTCGGGGCCGCAGGCCACGCTCTCGGCAACGGTCTCGGGGGGCACCAGCGACTGCAGGGCGGCGAAATCCTTGGGCCGAGGCAGGATTTGAGAAGTCTGACCGGGCAGTCCCTCGTTGGCCCACAACCGGTGTGCGGTCTTCAGCGCGGCGTCGGCGTCGGCGTCCCAGCAGACCTTGGTACCACCCTGCACCGGCTTGTCGCCGCCGCCGGACTCCCGAAATTGCCTGACCAGGTCGCCGTCGGGCATGGCGATGCTATATCCGTCGCCGATGCGGGCGGCCAGTTCCACCGCCTGTGGGCCGAACGCGGAGACGTAGATCGGCACCGGCTGTTCCGGCCGGGTGTAGACCTGCGCTTCCTGCACCTCGTAGTGCTTGCCGTGGTGGCTTACCTCACCACCCTTGTGCAGCTTGCGAATCACCTCGATCGACTCCTCCAGCATCTCGAGGCGGACACCGGCGGACGGCCAGGGATCGCCCAGGATGTGTTCGTTGAGGGCCTCGCCACTGCCCACCCCGAGCACGAAGCGTCCGTCGAGTTGCACGGCCGCGGTGGCCGACGCCTGCGCGATGATCGCCGGGTGGATGCGGATGGTCGGACACGTGACGGCGGTGCTGACCGGCAGCGACGTCGCCTCCGACAGCGCACCGATCACTCCCCACACGAACGGGCTCTGGCCCTGCTCGTCGTTCCAGGGGTGATAGTGATCTGAGATCCACAACGCCTCGAATCCGGCGTCCTCGGCACGCTTGGCCTGGTCGACGAGTTCCTTCGGGCCGAATTGCTCGCAGGTGAGAAAGTATCCGATCTTGGTCATGGCGCCGGGCTACCCGCTGCTGCCCCGGTTATGCGCGTGTTGACCGCGCCGATCCCGCTGCGCGCGGTAAGCGGGTCCGACCGAGGCCGGCGCACGTTCACCGCCCCCGACGCGCGGCGGCGCGAGTCATGCAGCGAGCCAAGGCTTTCCACTTCTGCGCGATTCCGGCGGGTGAACACGATGTCCGGGTCGCGCCACGGAAGGGCCGTGTCGAGTGCCCCATCCGATCCCAGGGCCGGCGGGTGCGGGTGATCAGAGAAACGCGCCCAGCGCACGCGAGAACAGCTTCGCTAATTCGGAGAAGGTAGTTCTCCGCAGTCGAGAGACAGATTACGATCGCTGGTGACTGCACCGGGTGCCACCCGGACCACGTCCCGCCCGAACCACAACGATCGGAGTCCGCCATCGACGCCTGGATTCTCGACGCGGTCCGCACGCCCCGCGGGCGCGGGCGGCCCGACGGCGGACTGCACGGCGTGCATCCGCAGGCCCTGCTCGCGCGGTGCCTCACCGGGCTCGCCGAGCGGGTCGGCTTCGACCCGGCCGACGTCGACGACGTGATCGCCGGCAACGGCATTCTGTCCGGAGACCACGGCGGCGGCGGGATGGGCACCGCGACGATCCTCGAGCGGGTGTGACCATGGCCGAGACGGTGGAACTCGCGCGGCCCTGCGGCGGGGTCGTCATTCTGCGGCTCAATCGACCGCAGCGGCTCAACGCCATCAATGAGGCGATGCAGACCGAATTACGCGGCGCCCTCAACGATTTGGCGGCCGACCCCGGAGTGCACGCCGTCGTGCTGACCGGTGCCGGACGCGGGTTCTGCGCGGGCATCGACATGCGTGACTTCGGGCCCTCGATGCTGGACGCGAGCGCGCCCGCACTGGACCGGATGCGCTTTCAGGAAAGGATGGCCGCCCTGACCGAAGCGGTGCGGGAGCTGCCGCAACCCGTCGTCGCGGCGGTCAACGGCCCCTGCGTTGGGGCCGGGCTTGCGCTGTGCCTGGCCGCTGACATCCGAATCTGCTCGACGGCAGCCTCTTTCGGCAATGCCGCCGTCCTGCTCGGGCTTTCGGGCGCCGAGATGGGCATGAGTTATCACCTGCCACGCATCGTCGGCACCAGCGTCGCCGCCGATTGGATGCTCACCGGCCGCACCGTGTCGGCCGTTGAGGCGGACCGGCGCGGTCTGGTCAGCGAGATGGTCGAGCCCGGTGGACTGTCCGATCGCGCGGTGGAATTGGCGTCGCTGATCGCCGGCCATGCCCCGCTCGGCGCCCAGTTGACCAAGCGCGCCCTTCAGGTCAACACCGACGCCCCCAGCCTGGCGTCCGCCATGGAACTGGAAAACCGCAACCAGGTGATTTCCCACGCGACCGACGAGGCGGCCGAGCGCCGCACGAAGTGGTCGTCATGACCGATCCCCTGCGGGGCGTCCGCATCATCATGATGGGCGGATTGGGGCCCGTACCGTGTTGCGCAATGCTGTTGGGAGACTTGGGCGCCGACGGCTCCGCATCGATGCGTTGGCGGGCGCGGACGGCCCACAGCAACTCAGAGTGACCAACCCAGAGAGGACGACGCATGCCGTGGGACTTCTCCACCGACCCGGAGTGGGCAGAACAACTGCAGTGGGTCGAAGGCTTTGTGCGCGAAGAGTGCGAGCCGATCGACCTGATTGTCAAGGAGTCGCACGACCTCAATGACCCGGTGCGACAGGCGCTGATTCCGCCGCTGCAGGAGATCGTGAAAAAGCGCGGTCTGTGGGCCACCCACCTCGGCCCGCACCTGGGCGGCCCGGGCTACGGGCAGGTGAAGCTGGCGCTGCTCAACGAGATCCTGGGCCGTTCGGAATGCGCGCCGATCGTCTTCGGTTCACAAGCTCCCGACTCCGGCAACAGCGAAATCCTGGCGCATTACGGCACTCCCGAGCTCAAGGCCCGTTACCTTGAGCCGTTGCTGGACAACCGCATCATCTCGTGTTTCTCGATGACCGAGCCGCAGGGCGGCGCCGACCCGAAGGTGTTTCGTACCAACGCGGTGCAGGATGGTGATCACTGGGTCATCAACGGGGAGAAATGGTTTTCCTCGTTCGCCTCGATGGCTTCGTTCATCATCGTGATGGCGATGACCGATCCCGAGGCGCCGCCCTATGAGCGCTACTCCATGTTCGTCGTCCCCGGCGACACACCTGGCATCAACGTGCTGCGCGACGTGGGACTGGGTTACCAGCCCACCGGCGGTGGGCGTGAGGGTTATGTCCGCTACGAAAACGTGCGCGTGCCTGCCGATCACATGCTGGGACCGCGGGGCGGAGCGTTCATTGTGGCGCAGACTCGCCTGGGCGGTGGCCGGATTCACCACGCGATGCGCACCGTGGGCCTGGTCCGCCGGATATACGACATGATCTGCGAGCGGGCGGTGTCGCGTTATACCCAGGGCGAGGTGCTGGCCAACAAACAACTCGTGCAGGAGATGGTCGCCGACTCGTGGATGGAGATCGAGGCGTTCCGCCTGCTGACCCTGCAAACAGCTTGGAAGATCGACCAGTTCAACGACTACAAGGCCGTGCGGGCCGACATCTCGGCGGTGAAGGCGATGATGCAGAAGGTCCTGCACGACGTGTCCTCGCGGGCGCTTCAGCTGCACGGATCGCTGGGCACCACCCACGAGATGCCGTTCGTGCAGTACCTGGTGGAGTCGTTCGTGCTCGGGCTGGCCGATGGGCCGACCGAAGTGCACAAGGTGACGTTGGCCCGGCTATTGCTGAAAGACCGTGCGCCCGCGCCCGATCTGTTTCCGTCCGAACATCTGCTGCGGCTGCGCGCGGCCGCGGAGGCGAAGTTCGCCGACAAGCTGGCGGGCATCCCCCGCGGCTAGACGGCTTTGGTGACACCGGCGTAGGACAGCACCACGTCGGATTCGTCGGTCACTCGGTTGAGTACCGCGTAGGAGCGGATGAACGACTGGCCCACACACCCGTCGATCTTGACGTGAAAGTTGCTGACCATGACCCAGGGGTTCGGACCCCGGAACTGTTTCTTGACCACGGGCACCACAACCACGAGGCCGGGCTTGAGGCCTACATTGAGCACACCCGCGGTGGGAAAAAGAACCAACGGCAGCAGGTCGAACGGCACACCGGTCACCGGGCCCGTCACGCCCGGGGTGATACCGGTGGTACCCCCGATCGTGACGCCATCGGATGTGCTCATGTCGATTCCACAGCCGATCTCGTAACCCACCTCGAGGACGCCCTGGGGCTGTCCCGGTCCGACCAGGGATCCCACGAATATCCCGCTGGCAAGGTATTCGCGGGACGACACCGCGGTGGTCAACGGCGCCACCGGAACCTGCTGCTCGTCCCGGGCGCCCAGGCCCAGGGTCCAGCCGTCGGGAGTCGTGAGGATTGCCGGAGGGTTCGAGGGCAAGGATCCCTCGGCCACCGGCGCCGCTTCGGGAGGTGCCGCTTCGGCATCGGGATCCGCACCGGTCGCGGGCGCCGTGGGCAAAGAAATAGCCAGGCACATGGCTACCGCCAGGGCGCGACGAATGACCACGGCTACGGGCCTCACGGTCGACACCGTAAACACCCGCCATTTCGAGTCACGCAATTTGCTGGCAGGCATATCGAAGTCGTTGTGTGTTTGTGACTGTTATGCGATGTGAAGGCGAAGGTAGTATCTACTCTTGAAAAGCCAACAACCCCCGGCGGAAACCGAGGAGGCGGCGATGACGCTTCGCGCCTGCGCTCGCGGACTGCTCGTCTGCGCCTCGGTGGCCATCAGTCTGGCGGGCGGCGCCGGTATCGCCCAGGCGGACCCGAACGTTGATCCGCGCCCCCAGCCGCCTGGGGTCGACGACGTGTGGAGCCCGTTCCCGACTACCTGGACTAACCCGTCCAACGAAGGTCAACCCGTGAACGATACGGGTGACGTCGGAATGATCTGCGAAAATCTCTTGGTCCGTTGCCAGTAGGACGGCCGAGGCTAAGCCAGCGTCGACCTGGAACGGTCCAGCAGTCTCGGCAAGACCGTCGCCATGGCTTCCAATTCGGCTCGTGGAGCAGATCGTCGGCGGTTGTGTTTGACGATCAGCGACCATGTCGCCGCCGATTTGAAGCACGCCAGCGCCGTGAACCACTCCAAATCGCGTACCTCGCAAGCTATCTCAGCCCGGTATAGGTCGGTGAGCTCAGCGGTCGACGGCACCATACCCTCGGCGGGGCTGACCCGCCGGTAAGTGTCCGGGTCGCAGTTGATCAGGAACCAGCCCGCGTCGATGCGGGGATCGCCCATCGACCAGATCTCCCAGTCGATGACCGCGTTGATGTGCGATCCGGCCGCGAGCAGGTTGCCCAGCCGGAAGTCGCCGTGCACCACGCGGGGGGTCATCGCGCTCGGTGCGCAATCCAACAGCGCGTCCCGCACTTCCGGCCAATCGGGCGCCAGCGCCGGGTCGACGGTCCGCAGCGTGTCGGACCACCGATGGACTTCGGCGACCGGATCGACCACCGGTTCATCGCTTAGCCCGAGCTCCGTCGGCTCGAGTCTGTGCAGCGCGGCCATGGCGCGGCACGCGTTCCGATACCGCTCGCCGAGACCGGGCACAGGCGCGCAATCGTCGAACAGCGGTTCCACACACTCGCCTTCGACGTGCGTCATCACGTAGAGCGGTGGCGTGTCGGGCGGTTCCCCCGCATCCTCCCACAGCACCGTCGGCACCGGAACATCGCTCGCCCCAAGCGCTTTGATGATGCGAGCCTGGCGCAACACGTCGCGATGCGCAACCGGTTCGACGCCTGGCGGAGCGACTTTCACCACACGTTGGCCGGCCCTGGTGCCCGCGAAGGTCAGGCTTGAGGCTCCCCCGGCCAGCGGAGTGACGTCGACGACGCCGGCACCGTCGAGTCGCCGGCGCAGCCCTGCGGGATCGAGTTCGCCCATTCAGCCCGCCGGCGCGGTCCAGCCGAGCTCGGCGAGGAAGGGCTGGGTGTGTGCGACGCGGCCGGTCAGGGTCTTCGGATCACCCGTGCACAACCGGAACGCCGTTTCGGTGATCAGCGTGATGTCCTCGGTGTCGGTCTTGGCCAGATCGAGGGTACCGGCGCCCGGCGTGGCCACGGGGTTGGACGGGGCGGCGGCGTTGACCGCAATCCCGTCGTCATACAGTTCGGCCGCAAGGCTTTTCGTCAACCGATTGAGTGCCGCCTTGGCCGTACCGTAGATGCCGAAGCCGGCGGTCCGGTCGAACTCCGAAAAGGGCGGCCCGGGCGGCAGGTCGCCGCCCACCGAGGTCAGGTTCAAGATCCAGCCGCGTCCGCGCTCGCGCATCGCGGGTATCGCCAGCTGGCACAGGTGCAGCGGACCGAGTACGTGCATCTCCATCATCAGCCGGGCGCGCCGTTCGGGAAATCCGCCGAGTGGCCGCAGGAACGTCACCGCGGCGTTGTTGACCAGGATATCGGGGGCGCCCACGGCGTCGACCACTTCGGCGAAAAGCCGTTCCCGGTCTTCGGATTGGGAGAGATCCGCTTGGACCGCAATGGCTTTCCCACCCGCGGCGACAATCTCGTCGCGGGTCTGGCTCAGCGACCCCTGGTACTTCGGATCGGGGTCCATCGTGCGGGCGGTCAACGCCACCGTCGCGCCTTCCGAAGCCAGCCGCACGGCGATCGCCTTGCCCAGACCCCGGCTGCTTCCGGTGACGAGAGCCACCATCCCGTCGCAGCGTCGTTCGCTCATCGTCAACCTCTCCGAACCGTCCGTCGCTGGAAACGGCTTCTCCGTGTCAGAGAGTGCCATTATCACCGGTTGTGGGGAAGCTTGGGCTCGACGCGTTGGAGTCGGTCGTCAGAGCCGACGTCGCGACGGGCCTGCCGTCCGGCGTAGTGCGTCGACCGAGTAGTAGCCGCCGCCGGAGAAGATCAGCAGGAAAAAGGCGAAGCAGAACAGGATGGCCAAGGCTCCGCCATTGCCTGCGGGCGGGTCGCCGACGGGCCACAGCGCCTTGGGTTGATGAATCGAGAAGTAAGCAATCGCCATCTCCCCCGAGGCGACGAACGCGACAGCGCGGGTGAACAACCCGCCGGCGATGAGCAGACCGGCGACGATCTCGATCGCCCCGGCGTACCACTCCGGCCAGGCGCCGAAACCGATATGGACGGGCGAGCGGACGGGCCAGTCAAAAAGGCTCCTCGCCCCGTATGCGGCGAAGAGCAAACCGTAGACGCACCGAAACACGCTGAGCACAACTGGGGCGTAGCGGGCCAGCCTTTGGTCCAGATTCGTCGTCACGCTGGCTAGGTTACGGTCGCGACCCAGCCACCAGGGGCGCCTGTTCGCCGCCACGGGCGGGATACTACGTCGCTGCCAGTGACGCTTGCTCGCCGATTACGTCGCCGACGTCGAACGACACCGGATCCGCGGCAAACGCCATACAGCGCAAATCTTCGTCAGCGGAGACGACGCCATTCGACGCGCCGTCAGGTAAATACGTACGTGTACCGGGTACGCAAGGAGGCGTTTTGATTTATCTCTATCTCCTCGGCGCCATATTCGCAGAGGTGATCGCGACCAGCCTGCTCAAGAGCACCGAAGGCTTCACCCGCCTGTGGCCGACCGTGGTGTGCATGATCGGTTATGCCGTCTCCTTCGCGCTGCTGGCGGTGTCGATCTCGCGCGGTATGCAGACCGACGTCGCCTACGCGCTGTGGTCGGCCATCGGTACCGCTCTCATCGTGCTCATCGCCGTGCTGTTCCTCGGCTCTTCGATATCGCTGTCCAAGGTTGTCGGGATCGGCCTGATCATTGCCGGCGTGGTCACGTTGAACTTCGCGGGTGCGCACTGACCGCAACCCACCAGCGAGTAGGACACAAACCTGCGCTACGACGACCCCTTCCTGGTCTGTGCCGACTACGCGTCCTAGGTCGACTGCCAGGGGCGGGTGAGCGCCACGTGGGAGGACCGCGAATCGTGGACGAAGATGTCGATCCTCAATACCGCACGCAGTGGCAAGTTCTCGTCCGATCGCGCCATCACCGAGTACTGCGACGAGCTCTGGAGCGTCTGGCCGCAACCGTCAAGATCTAGTGGTGGCCGGGCGGATCCGGCAGCGCGCCGGTAGTTAGCCGTCCCGGCAACAACGCCAGTCGCCTATGCGGCAGAGCCGTCCGAGACGGACTAGGGTGGGCGCTCACGCAATAACGGCAGGAGAGACGTGACCGAACGCTTCCGCGGGCTTGCCCTGGCTCCGGTGATCATGGTGCTGGCGCTGCTGCTCGCCCCGTCCGCGTCCGCCGACACCTACACCGACCAGCTGGTGAGCAGGTTCGACAACGAGACGCACGTGGTGGTCGACCCTGGGGCCAGGCCGCCGCTGCAGAATCCCGACAAACTGAACCAGCAGATTCTCACCAGCTCGTGGACGTGGAGTTCGGGCCCTCCGGTCTGGGTCGCGGCGGTGTCGCCCGCCCAGAGCGGTGTAACTACGGCCGACGCCATTCATGTCGCCATGCTGAGCCGCAACGCCGAGTTCAGCGGCGTCATCTTGGTCATCGACTCCCGCGGCTACCACGTGCGCGCCTACAACGTGCCCAAGCCCATCGCGGACAATGTCGATCAATTCATGAATCAGTCTGCGAGAGATCACCGCAACGACCCGTACGGCGCCACGAGCGCCTTCGTCGGCAAGCTGGCGAGCGCCGGCGCCGTCTCGCGTGGGCCGGTGACCACCTCTCCCGTCGCGCACGAAAACCGCGACGAGTGGGCATGGCTGAAGGTGACGCTGGTCATTTCCGGCATCGCACTGGCCATGGCCGGCTTGCTCTGGTTCGCCGTGCGCCGAAATCGTAAGCATCGCAAAGACACCGAGGCGCGCGAGGAGATCAAGCAGGAGCTGATCGCGGCCACGTCAAATGTCAGTGACCTCGACAACGCAATGCTGACCGATAGCAGCGCAGATATCAGCGCCGAGTCGTTGAAGGCCAACTCCAGCCTGTACGACGCCCGAAACGCCTACGAGAAGGGCGATTACGGCGCCGCGCGGGCGCATCTGCGGGTGGTGGAGTCCACCGTCGCGAAGGCCAACCGGAAGCTGGACCCTCAGCGGCCCACGCCCGACGTCGCGGCCGTGAAGGCGGTGCCGGCCGATGATCGCAAGCAGGCCACGGTGCACACCACGAACCCCGGCACCGGTGAGTCGGTGACGATCAACAACAACAACTACAGCACCACCGCGCAGCCGGGTTATCCGTATTACTACGGCGGTGGCTACCACAACGGAATGTTCTTCTACCCCGGCTATTACCCGTACGCGTTCTGGGGCCCAGGCTGGACGTGGGCGCTGGCCGACGTGCTGCTGATGGACGCGCTGCTGGACGACCATTGGGGCGGCAGCTACGAGCGCGGCTTCGAGGCCGGCCGCGATTCCGCCTTCGCCGATGCCAACAGCTACAGCTATGACGGCGGACAGGGAGCCCAGTACGACAGCCCACCGGCAGACGTCGGTTTCACCGGAGGGGACTCGGGCAGCGCCGACTCCGGATTCGCGGGCGGCGACGCCGCTTACTCCGGCGGCGGCGACGTGGGCTTCGGCGGTGGGTGGGATTCGGGTGGCGGTTGGGACTCCGGCGGCTCCGATTTCGGCGGCGGATCGGACTTCGGCGGCGGGTCCGATTCGGGCGGTGGCGGCGACTTCGGGTTTTGATCGCCGGGATGTGGTCAAGGGCCAGGCGTCCCGAATTCGCTGACGCCCGGTCCCAATCGTTGGGGTAGCGTTCTCCGCGAGCCACCGGTAATCCCACGGCGATGCAAGGACAGATATGAGTTCGTCTTTATATGGTCTGCTGACCGTCCTGGCCCTTGTGCTGGCCTTGACCTTGGCGGCGGTCGCCGCCGTGTACGTGAATCGCTTGGAGCGCCGGACGACACCTGCGGTCAGCGAAGACATCGGGAGCGCCAAAGCGGTTCTGCACAAGGTGCGCAAAGGCGAACCGATGGCCCATGAGGAGTTGAACTACGCCAGGCAACTCGTTGCCGATCGTGGTTCGTGGATGACCCTTTGCATTCCCGGCGCGTTGTTCATGTTGGGCTGTTTCTATGTCTTCGGGAGCCTCTACCACTTGCACGGAGCAACTCCCTCCGAGCGGACCTTCCTCGGGGTGATTCCCATGTTGACCTCCACGAACCTGGCCATTCAGATCCGCCGCCACGCACGGTTGAAGCGGCGGCTGAAGAAAGTCGCCTGACGGCAGGCAAGACCGGGCATCCTGTGCGGTCACGGGCGGCCGGACGGGCCGGCGGGCCTTCGCGGCTGCGTCCGGGTTGCGGTGTTCCTGGTCTTTGCACAATGATGTGTCAATTGGGCACATGACCGTCTACTATTTGGCGGGCGCGAGGGCGAGAACGGGGGGCACGAACACGATGTCCGAACCGGGTCGCGAGAGATGATCGAATGAGCCCCCCTTCAGTCGGGCGGAGGTTCCTTTCGCGAATCTGGATGCCGTTGGTCGCCGTCGTTGCGGTCGGTGTGGGCCTGCTGTGCATGTACAAGGTGCATCAATTCTCCGAGCCGGAGCCGGTCATCACCGTCAACGGTCCGCAGGCACCCGAGGAGTTCAACCTCAAACGGATCACCTATGAGGTGTTCGGTTCCGCCGGTCAAGGCGGAAAGCTCGTCTACGTCGACATCGATGGCCATCCGCACGAGGTCGATATCACGTCGTTGCCCTGGTCGCACACGGAGACCACTACGCTCACGGTGGCTTCCGGCAGCATCTCGGTGCACGTCCATGGCGGTCAGGTGGGTTGCCGGATGCTGGTCGACGGTGTTATCCGCGACGAGCAGTCGGGCGACCATCAGGACGCCGACGTCCAGTGCAGGGTGAAGTCGGCATGACCGAGCATCGCCTCGACGAGCCCCGGGTCAAACGTCCCTTCATCCCCAGGATGGTCCGCGCTCTGGCCATACCGATCATCTTCTTTTGGGGCCTTCTCGCGGTCACCACGAATACCTTTATGCCCCAAGTGGAACGGGTCGCAGAGGAGCTCGCCGGGCCGATGGTCCCGCATTACGCGCCCTCGCAGCGCGCGCTGCTGCACATCGGCGAAAAGTTCCACGAATCCAACTCGACCAACTTGACCATGGTGGTGTTCGAGGCGAACCGGCCATTGGGCGACCAGGACCACCGCTATTACGACGATCTGATGCGCCGCCTCGAGCACGACACCAAGCACGTGCAGTACGTGATGGATTTGTGGGGCAAGCCATTTACCGCCGCGGGGGCGCAAAGCGTCGACGGCAAGTGCACCTACGTGCTGTTGCGTCTGGCCGGCGATATCGGCCAGATTCAAGCCAACGAGTCCGTGGACGCCGTCCGCGACATCATCAAGAAGGACACGCCGCCGCCCGGGCTCAAGGTCTACGTCAGCGGCGCGGCTCCGCTGGCCTCCGACACACTCGCCATCGCCAATGCGAGCCTGAACAACGTCACGATCGTCACGATCGTCCTCATCCTCGTGATGCTGTTACTGGTGTACCGCAGCCCCGCCATCCTGTTGGTGCCCCTGCTCGGAGTCCTCATCGAGATGCTCGTCGCGAAGGGCATTGTCTCGACCCTCGGGCATTACGGGTACATCGAACTCTCATCGTTCGCGGTGAACATCGTCATCGCGCTGACGCTGGGGGCCGGAACGGACTACGGCATATTCCTGATGGGCCGATATCACGAGGCGCGACAGGCCGGCGAAAGCCGGGAGGACAGCTTCTACATCGCGTACCGGGGTGTCGCGCCCATCATCATCGGGTCCGGGCTCACCATCGCCGGCGCGTGTTACTGCTTGACCTTTGCGCGGCTCAACTATTTCCACACCATGGGGCCGGCCGTCGCCATCACCATGCTGTTCACCATTGCGGCGGCGATGACGCTGGGACCGGCAGTCTTGACCGTCGGCAGCCTTTTCGGGATGTTCGACCCGAGAACCAGCGCCAAGGGATATCTCTATCGGCGCATCGGGGCGAGCGTCGTGCGCTGGCCGGTGCCGATCCTGGTGGCCAGTTCCGCCGTCGTCATGCTCGGGGCGATCTTCGTGCCGAGCTACCGGCAGAACTACGACGACCGGCAGTATCAGCCGGCCCATGCGCCCGCGAATCTGGGCTTCCAGGCGGCCGATCGGCACTTCCCCAAGAGCAAGCTGTTCTCCGAGATGCTGATGATCGAGACCGACCACGACATGCGCAACTCGGCCGACTTCATTTCGCTGGATCGGGTCGCCCGGGCTTTGATCCGCCTGCACGGCGTGGCGATGGTGCAGGGCATGACGCGGCCGTTGGGCCGGGCGCTCGAGCACGCCAGCATCCCCTACCTCTTCACCACGCAGGGCAGCGGCAACGGGCAGCAACTGCCCTTCAACAGGGAGCAGAACGCCAACACCGATGCGCAGGCCGAGATCCAGGCGCACTCCGTCGCAGTGTTGCGCAAAGAGATCGGCTTCTTCCAAAAGGTGTCCGACGAACTGCATCAGACGGTGCTCACCGTTGAGGACCTGGAGAGGGTCAGCAACGAAATCAACGAGGAGATCGCGAACGTCGACGATTTCTTCCGCCCGATCAAGAGCTATTTCTATTGGGAGAAACACTGTTTCGACATTCCGATCTGCTGGTCGTTCAGATCGCTGTTCGACGGGCTCGACCAGATCGACCACCTGGCGGAGGACATCAAGTACGCCAGGGTCTCCCTCGTGGAGGTGGATAAGGCCTTTCCGCAGATCATCGCCCAACTGAAAGCCACCGCCGACGACACGGAAGCCCTTCAGTCGAAGTTGGTCAACAGTTACGGGTCGGCAGATCTGCAGTCCATCCAAACCGAGCAGACCTACGACGATTCCATCAACGTGGGCAACGACTTCGACAAGTCCCGCAGCGACGACTACTTCTACATCCCACACGAGGCCTTCGACAACGATGACCTCAAAGCGGGCATGAAGCTGATGATGTCGCCGGACGGCAAGGCGGCCCGCTTCATCGTCACCCATGAGGGCGACGCGATGGGCCCCGAAGGCGTGGAGCATGTCCAACAGTTCCCCGACGCGATCAAGACGATCCTGAAGGAGACGTCGCTGGCGGGCGCGCGGGTCTATATCGGCGGTTCGGGGTCTAACGATAAGGACATCAAGCAATACGCGATGTCGGATCTGCTGATCGCGGCGATCGCGGCGTTTGTGCTCATCTTCTTGATCATGCTGTTCATCACGCGAAGTCTGGTGGCGGCCCTGGTGATTCCCGGTACGGTGGCCTTCTCCTACGCCGGGGCGTTCGGCCTGTCCATCCTTGTCTGGCAGCACCTCATCGGGCTGCACCTGCACTGGCTCGTGCTGCCGCTGACGTTCATCATCCTGGTGGCCGTCGGGTCGGACTACAACCTGCTGCTGATCAACCGGGTCAAAGAGGAGCTGCACGGTGGGATCCACACCGGGCTCATCCGGGCGCTCGGCAGCACCGGTGGTGTGGTGACGTCGGCCGGGTTGGTGTTCGCCTTCACCATGCTGGCCATGCTCACCAGCGATCTGAGAACGATCGGCCAGGTGGGTTCGACAGTGTGCATCGGCCTGTTGCTCGACACGCTCATCGTGCGCTCGTTCGTCGTGCCCTCGATCCTGCGGATCCTCGGTCCGTGGTTCTGGTGGCCGACGCTGGTGCGCGCCCGCCCGCTACCCCCGACGCGGAAGGCCCAGATCGCATGAGCGACAAAGAAAAACCCGTGGCCGACGAGGACTACCTGAAGATCTGATAAGAGAGCTCAAGGCGCGCCGGCGGCGGCGGGCATAATCGTGTCGTGAGAGCGTCGGGCGCTGCGATGCCGAAAATGCGTGCCGGATCGCTTCGGCCCGGCGAACTCGCGCAGGCATCGGTGATGGGCGCCCTGTGCGCGGCGATCGCCATCATCGCGGTCATCCTTCCCCACGGTGGGGGCCTTGGCCTGCTGGGCAGCGTGCCGACCGGGCTGTTGGCCTACCGGTACCGGATCCGCGTCTTGATCACGGCGACGGTCGCCGCCGGTGTGATCGGCTTCCTGGTCGTCGGCCTGAGCGGTTTGGGGGGGATCGGGCTGTGCGCCTATGTCGGGGGTCTCGCCGGAACCGTCAAGCGGCACCGCCGCGGCACCCCCACCGTCATCGCGGTGTCCCTCGGCGCGGCCGTCGTCGTCGGCGCCGCGATGGTCGTAGCGCTGACCGTCCTGACCCGCTTCCGGCAGCTCGCCTTCCACACCGCCAGCGCCACGGTCGACGGTGCCTGCTCGGTCGTCTCGCGCGTGCCGCAGCTGCGCACAGGTGCGCAACAGTTCAAGGCGTTCTTCGCCGGGGCGTTGCACTACTGGCAGTGGGTCGCCCTCGGTTACGCCGTGTTCGTCATCGTGGGTGCCTCCCTGGTCGGTTGGTGGGCGTTGTCGCGGGTGCTGGACCGGCTACGCGGGATTCCCGATGTGCACAAGCTGGACGCGCACGCCGGCAGCGGGCCGATCCGGCCCGTGCCGGTACGACTGGAACAGGTGCGCCTGCGCTATCCGCAGGCGGATCACGACGCGCTGCGTGCGGTCAGCCTGGACGTGCGTACGGGCGAACACATCGCGGTCACCGGCGCCAACGGCTCGGGAAAGACCACGCTGATGCTTATCCTGGCGGGCCGCGAACCGACATCGGGCACCGTCGACCGTCCCGGGGCGGTGGGGCTCGGCGAACTCGGCGGGACCGCCGTCATCATGCAACACCCGGAAAGCCAGATTCTGGGCACGCGAGTCGCCGACGACGTGGTCTGGGGATTGCCACCCGGCAAGACCACCGACGTCGCCCGGCTACTCGACGAGGTCGGCCTGGCCGCACTGGCCGAGCGGGACACCGGCAGCCTGTCCGGCGGAGAACTGCAACGCCTCGCGGTGGCGGCGGCGTTGGCACGCGAGCCGGCATTGCTGATTGCCGACGAGGTCACCAGCATGGTCGACCGGCAGGGCCGTGAGAAACTGCTCGCCGTGCTGTCCGGCCTTACCGAGCGCCACCAAACGGCGCTGGTGCACATCACTCATTACAACGACGAGGCCGAATACGCGGAACGCGCAATCAATCTCGACGATTCGTCGGCGCAAACCGATCTGGTGCAGAGCGCGACGGCCCCGGCGCCGACGGTGGCGGCCGGCGTCAAGTCCGGTGCGCCGGTGCTCGAACTCGTCGGCGTTGGACACGAATACGCCGGCGGCACGCCGTGGGCTCAGACCGCGCTGCGCGATGTCAGCTTCGCGGTGCACCAGGGTGACGGGCTGTTGATCCACGGCGGAAACGGTTCCGGCAAGTCGACGCTGGCGTGGATCATGGCCGGGTTGACCGAGCCGTCCACCGGCTCCTGTCTGCTCGACGGGCGCCCGACCGCTGATCAGGTCGGCGCGGTCGCGCTGCAATTCCAGGCGGCCCGGCTGCAGCTGATGCGCAGCCGGGTCGACCTGGAAGTTGCTTCGGCGGCAGGCTTTTCGCCCACCGATCACGCGCGGGTGACCGCGGCGCTGCGCGCGGTGGGCCTGGAGCCCGGGCTGGCGAGGCGGCGCATCGACCAGCTCAGCGGTGGCCAGATGCGTCGCGTCGTCCTGGCCGGTCTGCTGGCCCGATCGCCACGAGTGTTGATCCTCGACGAGCCGCTGGCCGGGCTCGACGCCGCCAGCCAACGCGGTCTCGTCCAGTTGCTCGCCGAGCGGCGCCGGGATACCGGCCTGACGGTGGTGGTCATCTCGCACGACTTCGCGGGGCTTCAGGAGCTGTGTCCGCGCACCCTGCACTTGCGGGACGGTTCGCTGCAAGCGCTACCGGCTGCGACCCAGGGCGATACGGTGGTTAGCGCCACTCCGGCGAAGCGCCCGGCCCGTCCGCGGCGTCCCGTCGTGTTGCTACGGCCGGTGCCGGGCAGCTCACCCATTCACGAGCTGTGGGCCGGAACCAAATTGCTTGTCGTGTTTGGCATTTCGCTGCTACTGACATTTTTTCCGGGGTGGGTGGCGATCGGCCTCAGTGCCGGAGTGGCGGCGGCGGGAATCTGGCTCGCGCGTATCCCTCGCGGTGTGCTGCCGTCGGTGCCGCGCTGGCTGTGGATCGTGCTGATCATCGTCGGTGCCAACGCGGCATTCGCCGGCGGAAATCCGAGGATCCAGCTGGGAGCGGTGTCCCTCGGCTTCGGTGGCCTGCTGGACTTTCTGCGCATCACGGCGCTGTCGGTGGTGTTGCTCGCCTTGGGCGCGCTGGTGTCGTGGACGACCAATGTCGCCCAGGTCGCCCCGGCGGTGGCCACTTTGGGTCGCTTCCTGCGACCGTTGCGGATCCCCATCGATGACTGGTCGGTCGCACTGGCACTCGCGCTGCGCACCTTCCCGATGCTCATCGACGAGTTCCGGGTGCTCTTCGCCGCTCGCCGGTTGCGCCCCAAACGGCCGCCGCAAACCCGCTGGGCCCGGTTGCGACGTCCAGCGGCAGACGTCGTCGACGTGGTTGTCGCGGTCATCACGGTGACGCTGCGGCGCGCCGACGAGATGGGCGATGCGATCACCGCGCGCGGCGGCACCGGCCAGATCTCGGCGCTCCCGTCGCGGCCGAAACCGGCTGACTGGGTGGCACTTTCGATCGTCTTGACGGTATGTGGAATCGCGCTGGCGGCCGAGCTCTCGTTGGTCGCCGGCCGCTGACCCGTGACAAACTCAGAACTGTGCCAATGCGGGCACGTCCGCCAACGCACAATCCGGGATGCCTTCGGCCGCCCGCAGCAGGAAGTTCAGTTTCTCGATGCGCTCCCCCGACCGCGGTGCGCCGTTCTTCTGAAACGGCGCCCCCAGGCCCACCGCCAGGTCCATCACCACATCGTCGATGACGCCGCCCGAGCGGCCCGACGGGATGGCCAAAACCTCGTTGCGCCTGGCATATTCGAAGCAGTCCAGGGCTTCGGCGATCGTTCCGACCTGGTTGGGCTTCAGAATGAACCCGTCCACGGCGGACGTCTCGACGGCGCGCTGCAACCGGGCCCGGTTGGTGACGATCAGGTCGTCGCCGAGGATGATCGAGCGGCGCACCGTCTGCACCGCTTTGGCGAACCCGGCCCAGTCATCTCCGTCGAGCAAGTCTTCGATGAACAGCATCGGGAACTCGTGCGATAGTGCCCGGGCATAGTCGATCAACGCCTCCGCGGTCACCCGCTCGCCATTGAATGCGTATGTCGCCGAGTCGCTGTCGTATACCCCACTGGACGCGCAGTCCAGGGCGAACGCCATGATGTCGGCGCAGCCGGCGCGCTCGACGGCCTCGCCCAGCAGCGCCAGCACCACCTGCGGATCGCTGGACGGCGCGATGTATCCGTACGACGACGCCAGCATCGGCGTGCGGCCGAGGCGCTCAGTGAGCACCTCGCCGAGCGTCTCGAACAAGCTCACGCCTTTCTCGACCGCGGATTCGATCGAGTCCGCGCGATAGGGCACGACGAGGAACTCACTGAAGGTCTGGCAGACATCGCCGTAGTGCCCGCCGTTGATCATGTTGAAGCTGGGCACCGGGACGGTGGCCGGCGGTTCGAGCCCGAGCAGTGCACCGATGTAGCTGTAGGTGGGTGTACCGGCCGCGGCGGCGGCGGCCCGCAGCAGCGCGATCGACGTGGAGTAGATCGCGTTGCCGCCGAGCCGGTGCTTGTCCGGCGTCCCGTCGAGCTCGATCATCATCCGGTCCAGGGACCGGGGATCGTCGAGTTCAGCGCCGATCAGGGCGGGGGCGATTTCGTCGGTCACGGCGGCGATGGCGCGGTGCACGCTCAGCCCGTTGTAGTGGGTTGGATCGGCATCCCGTAGCACGAACGCCTCATGTGAACCGACCGAACTGCCCGTCGGCGACGCGCCGCGGGCGACAACGCCGGTATCCGTGGTGATCTCGACCTCGAGCAGGGGCCGGGCTTTGCAATCCAGCAGTTGGCGGGCGATGACGGATGCGATCTTCATCATCGACCTCCCGGACCCAGGAGCCCAGCCTAAGACCGCGCCACTGAAAGATCACTGAGAGGCGGCATACTAGGATTTACACAAGTCCGGATTGTGAAAACTTTGTGCGGGATCAAAGGAGGATCGTCATGCGGCCGGTAGTGAACCTTGATCGCTGTGAAGGCAATGCCTACTGCGTGAACATCGCGCCGAATGTTTTCCGGCTTGACGATGACGACTATGCGGTGGTCACCGCCGATCTGGTCCCCGCCGACCAGGAGGCCCTGGTCGAGCGGGCCATCGCCGAGTGCCCGCGCGCCGCCCTGTCCCGCGAAGACTAGGGTCCGACGCCCCGGTACCGCGCGTCTACCCGTGCTCTTCCTGGACGCCGAACGTGTTGACGGCGAGAGCCAGCAACAGGTATCCGCCGATCGTGAACGTCAGATCCATGCATTGCTGGTGCGTGAACAGTTCACCCAGTTGATCCCAGGTCGCCTGGCTGATCGTGCTGTCACCGGTGAGATCGTCGACGGCCCGGATCACCGCCTGGTCGGTCGGGTCGGCGCAGCGCCCGGACCGGATGTCCTCGATCTCGGCCTCGGTCAGGCCGGCGCGCAAAGCGATCGGGATGTGGTGCGACCACAGATAGCCGCAATCGCTGCGGTGCACCGCGCGCAGCAGCGCGACTTCGCGCGCCCGGGGCGACAGCGTCGACCGGGTGAGCAAGTAGGCGTTGAACGGCAGGTAGGCCGCGGTCAGGTCGGGGTGGCGCACCAATGTCGATAAAACATTGCCGGCGCCAACGGGATTCGCCCGCTCGGCCGGGATCAGCGATGCCAGCGCCGCGCGGGCGCTGTCGTCCCACTCGTCGGCGGGCAGCGGTGTCAGGCGCAGTGGATGCCGGTCGGCCGTGGTCATGCTATTGGATCGGTTCGTCGCCGAGCACGGTGGTGCGCAGCATCTCTCGTTGTGAGTCCGGGTCGTACGGGGCGGCGCGGTGCAGCACCCCGCGGTTGTCCCAGATCACGGTGTCGCCGATCGACCAGCTGTGGCTGTAGACCCTGTCCGGCACCGTGGCGCGCTCGAGGAGTTCGTCAAGCAGTGCGCGTCCCTCATCGAGATCCATGCCGACGATGTAATCCGCGGAGGCACCCAGCACCAGCGACTTGCGGCCGCTGCGGTGCGTCCACACCAGCGGATGTTCGTGGGTGCGCCGAGATCGCCAGCGCTGTACCTGTTCCGGCGAAGGGTCGGGGTAGACGCGACGCTGGGAAGCCTCCAGCGAGTGCACCACCCGCAGGGCGCCGAACCGCTGCTTCTCCTCGTCGGTCAGGCCGTCGTAGGCCGCGTACGAGTTGGCGAATTCGGTTTCGCCGCCCCATTCGGCGACCTGTACCGCCGACAACACCGTGGCCTTCTGCGGGCATTCGTCGCCCAGCGGAGTGCAGCCGTCGATGTGCCAGTCGAACGTGGCCTTCAGGTAGGCGGCCGAGGCGTTCTTGGACTTGTCCAGGGTGATCGGGTAGATGCCGGGCACCGGATGGTGGCCGTCGGAGGAATGGTCGATCTCGCCCAGGCGACGGCAGAAGCCGACCTGGGCCTCCGGGTCGAGTCGCAGACCGCGAAAGACCAGAACCCCGTTGTCCTCCAACGCATCCAGCACTGCTTCACCGACGGAGTCGTCGCTTGCCAGAGCGGCCGGCTCCAGGCCCGCGACCTCGGCGCCGACGGACTCGGTGAGCTTGGTGATGGTGAGCAGACTCATGGTCGCTCCTTTCGGAAAAAGTGACTTTGCCGCGCCCGCCTTCGGCGTAGCGCTTAGGGCACGGGTCCGCCGGTGCGGACCATGACGGCGTCGGCGGAGTCGACCGGGGCGGGTTGATGCATGATCTCCACCGCCATGGCGACCATGATCAGCGAATAGATCATGTGCAGCAGGTTCAGCGCGTCGTCGGGCACATTGTCGAGGGGGAACTTGTCGCAGTAGTCGATCGCCTCTTCGAGGCGCGGGAAGAACGCGTCGTAGAATTCGCGCAGCTGCGGCATCGACGCGTTCACCCGGGCGTTCCAGCGCTCGGTTTCGGTTGCCAAGCACCAGGTTCGGGCGTAGTCCTCCAGCTCGGCGAATGCGCTGGGCAGCATGGTTTGCATCGTCAGACTCCTACCGAATCCTGTTCGCGGCGAAAGGCTTCGACCCAGTCGACGGTGACCTTGTGCAGATGGCGCACCAGGATCTCCTGGTCGTTGAGGGGAAACTCGTCGACGATGCCGTATTCCAGTGCCGCCTGCGTACCGCCGAGCATCCCGGCGTCCTGCAACGCAAACTCCTTCAGCACCACCGAGGCGACTTCGTGCTCGATCCGCTCCCGCACGGTGCGCGCCGGATGGAAGTAGGTGTACGCCTCGAATCGGTGCGTGTTGTGTGAGGTGGGCCAGTACCTGTACAGCAGATACCATCCGCCGTAAATCAGGATCTCGAGGTTCGGGAAGATCTGGAAATTGCTGATGCCCCAGGGCTCGATCCCTCCAGGATTGAGCCCTGGGGGGAGTTCGCCGATGTCGGGCGTTCGCCACGGCCCCACCAGCCCGCTGCGCGTGGCCCGCTCGATCGGGTACATGTACTCCGGGGGCAGCAGCCAGCGGCGCCGCCCGGCCGTGGAGACCAACCGGTGCGGGCCGTCGAGTTGGAAATGCCCGCAAGTGAATCCGGCGTTGAGGTCACGCACCTCCGAGGGCACCTGCTGGGAGTGCAGCGAGGGCACGTGGTAATACTCCTGGAAGGCGTCGGCGAAGATCTTCCAGTTGCTGTTGTTGTGGGCCACCCATTCGTAGCGTTCCGTCAGCTTGCCGAAGGGATAATCGTCGAGGCCGGTGATCATCGGCCCGAGGAACTCACGCAGGCCCTGGCGTGGTTCGGGGTCGAAGTTGATGAAGACGAAGCCGTTCCACACGTCACAGCGCACCGGACGCAGCCCATACTGCGCGAGATCGAGGTCGAAGAACTCCGACTCCTGCTGGACGAATTTAAGTGCGCCCTGCAGATCGTAGCGCCAGCCGTGATATTTGCAGGTGAACTGCCTGCACGTGCCGCGGGTCTCGTCGCCGGGAAAGTCGTTCCACACGAGCTTGTTTCCGCGGTGACGGCACACGTTATAAAAGGCGCGGATGCGCCGGTCTTTGCCCTTGACCAGGATCACCGAGACGCCGGCGACCTCGATCTCCTTGGTGAGGTAGCTGCCGACCCGCGGCAACTCCTCCACCCGTGCGACGTTCAGCCACGCGCGTTTGAAGATCGCTTCGCGCTCGAGTTCGTAGAACTCCCGAGACGTCGAGTCCTTGAAAGACACCGGCCCGGTTCCCAATTCGGGGTAGTGCTCGGTCCAGGAGCCCTCCGGGGGCCTGCCTGCTCTGGTCATCGAATCCTCGCTATCACATCACCGCTCCGCCGTTGACGCCCAGAACCTGGCCGGTGATGTACCTCGCTTCGTCGGAACACAAAAACCCCACGGCCGCGGCGATGTCGGCCCCGGTGCCGAGGTAGCCCAACGGGATATTGCTGGCGATCTGCTCGTTGGACGGCAGGTACCCGGCGGCCTGGCCCTGGTGCTGCATCGGGGTCTCGATGCCCGAGGGCGGAATGTTGTTCACCGTGATCCCGTGCGGTGCGTACTCGCGGGCCAGCGACTTCGTCAAGGTGATCACCGCACCCTTGGACGCCGCGTAGTGGGCGGCGTACGGGGAGCCGCGCTGGGCGCTCGAGGAGGAGATCATCACGATCCTGCCCCAGTTCGCCTCCACCATGTCCGGCAGCGCGAGCTGGCAGCAATGAAAGGTGCCGGTGAGATTCACATCGATGATCCGAGACCAGGTTTCGGCGGTGATGTCCAAGAAGGGCGAAAAATCGAACATGCCGGCGCTGGTCACCAACACCGTCACCGGGCCCAGCTCGCTGCGCACCTTGGCGAAGGCCTGCTCCACGGCGGACCGATCGGTGACGTCGGCGCCCACCCCGAGCGCGGTCATCCCCTTGGCCCGCAGGTCATCGGTCACCCGTTGTGCGGCATGCTCGTTGACGTCGAGAACGGCGACTTTCATTCCGCGCCGGCCCAATTCATGGCAGGTCGCCTCGCCCATCCCCGAGGCACCGCCGGTCACCACCGCCACCCTGGTCATCGACTCCGCTCCACCTTGTCCCTCACTCGTAGACCACCCGCACCGTGGGACTGGTGGGCAGCGCCTGACACGCCAACACCCAGCCCTCCTCCACCTCATCCGGTTCGAGCGCGTCGTTGTTGATCATCCGGGCGCTGCCCTGCGTCAGGCGCGCCATACACGTTCCGCACGAACCGATCTCACACGACGACGGGGCCCGCAGGCCGGCCATCCGGGCCGTCTGCAGCAACGTGTTGCCCGGATCGTAAGACGCCGTTGTCGTGACTCCGTCGAGCACGATGGTGACCTTGTCGGTGGCCACGCCGGTGTCGGATGGCGCCGCCGCGGCAATGTCGTTCACGTCGAAATGCTCCACGTGCAGACGGTCGGCCGGCACACCCGCCGCGGACAGGGCGGTTCGCACGGTCTCCATGAATTCGTTCGGCCCGCAGATGTACACGTCGGCGTCTCGCGCGTCCCGGACGAACGCCTCGACCTCCGCCTGGGTGACGAAACCCCTGTCATCGTCGAGATGATGGTGCAGCACGAAACGATCGGCGTGCCGCGTGTTGAGCGAGGCCAACGCCTCATCGAAGATCACCGCGGCACGACTCCGATTCGCATAGAACAATCGCGCGTCGCGCTTGCCGGACATCAGCGCCGTACGCACGAGCGAAAACACCGGGGTGATGCCGCTTCCGCCGGCGAATGCGACCAGCTCTCGATCGCTCTCGTGCAAAACGAAACGGCCCTGCGGCGGCAGGGCGGGCAGCTGATCGCCGGGAGCGGCCGTGTCGTTGAGCCAGTTCGACACCACGCCGTCACGGTCGCGTTTGACCGTGATCTGCAAATCCTCGCCCAGGTCAGGTGACGACGACATCGAGTAGCACCGTCGATGCTCGCGGCCATCGACGCTCACCAGCAGAGTCAGAAACTGTCCCGCTTGGTATCCGAACAGCTCCGCGCTGCCCGGCGGGACATCGAGGACGATCGACACGGCATCGCGGGTTTCGGGTATCACGCGCTTGATCCGCAGCGGCACAAAGCCATCCGGCAAGGCAGCCACATCGACACCGCCGCCGGACTCGGTCACTGCCGCCGAACCGGCGTTCGCAACCGCGCGAATTTCATCCATCCCGGCCACAGTATCAACTACTTGCGATTAGTCTCAAGTACTAGATACTGCTGGTGCGCGTCAGGAGCCCCGATGGCGTCGTCCTGGGCGGGGTCAGCCGTCGACGTGGTCGTTGAACAGCTCATGTCCGGTGCCCTTTTCGACGACGCGTCCCAGCAATTCGCGCAGGGTCCGCTGCTCTTGTTCGTTCAGCACGCCGAACACCTCCTGGTGTGCGGCGATCGCGTCATTGACCACGGTTTCGGCGACCGTGCGGCCCTCCCCGGTCAGGTAGGCCCGCAGGATGCGGGCGTGCTGCGGGTCCTGTTTTCTTTCCACCAGGCCGCGGCGTTCCAGGGCGGTGAGTGCCAGCTGGACGCCCTGGGGGCTGATCAGCAGGCGCCGCGCCAATTCCGCGCCGGACAGGCCGGGCTCGTTGGCCAGTTGGCGCAGCACGCCGATCTGGGCGGTGCTCACGCCGTGTTCGCGCATCGCCTCGTTGATGGTGGTCAGCGAGTAGTAGAAGGCCTGCTTGAGCAGCCACAGGATGTTGTCGGTGAGTTCCATTCCCGCCTCCATTACGCCGCGGGGCTTTTGTACATCTGCCCGTTTTTCATGACAAAGCGGACGTCGAGCGTGGCGGCGATGTCGTCGAAAGGGTCTCCGGGAACGGCGATGATGTCGGCCAGGTAGCCGGGGGCCAGCCTGCCCAACTCGTCATCCGCCTCGATCAGCTCGGCGGCCACCACGGTGGCCGCGCGGATCGCTTGCGCGGGAGTCATGCCGCGTTCGACCAGCGCACCGAGTTCCTTGGCATTGTGGCCGTGCGGGATGGCCGGCGCATCGGTGCCGCATGCGATGCGCACGCCGGCGTCGATTGCCTTGGGCAGCATCGACTTTGCGCGCGGGAACACCTCGAGCGCTTTCTTGCGCAGCTCCGGTGCGATGCGGTCGATGGCCATCGCGTCGGTCAGATACGTCGTCGACACCAGGAACGTGCCGTGGTCGACCATCATCTGGATGGTCTCGTCGCTGGCCAGGAAGCCGTGTTCGATGCAGTCGATGCCGGCGCGGATGCACGCCTGGACCGCACTGTCCCCGACGGCGTGCGCGGCTACCCGCACTCCGGCCCGGTGGGCCTCGTCGGCGATCGCGGCGAACTCGGCGTCGGAGTACTGCTGGGCACCCGGAGCGGTGCTGTGTGACATCACCCCGCCCGAAGCCGAGACCTTGATCAGCTTGGCGCCGTGCCGAATTTGGTAACGCACGCAGGCGATCACGTCGGGCACACCGTTGGCGATGCCTTCGGCCACCGACAGCGGCATGATCCCGGGGGCCAACCGCTGGAACACCGTGGGGTCCAGATGCCCGCCGTACGGTGTGACCGCATGGCCGGCCGGATAGATGCGCGGCCCGACGTGCCAGCCCTGGTCGATGGCGCGCTGCAGCGCGACGTCGAGCAGGTAACCCCCGGTCTTGACCATCAGACCGAGATTGCGCACGGTGGTGAATCCGGCCTCCAGCGTGGTGCGCGCGTTGACCGCGCCGCGCAGCGTGCGATACGCGGGGTCGTCCTGCACCCCATGCATGGGCGCCGGCAGGCCCTCCGGACCGCCGGGGCCGCCGATGAGCAGGTTGAGTTCCATGTCCATCAGCCCCGGGAGCAGCGTGACGTCGCCGAGGTCGACGACGGTCGCCGAATCTACAAGCGGCTCTTGAGGATTGATCGCGGTGATGCGTTCGCCGTCGATCACCACTTCCGCCGGCGTGTGGATCTGGCCGGTCACGACGTCACCCCATCGCGCCGCGCGCAGCACGGTGGTCATGGAACGGGCTCGGACACGCAGTCCAGCCTCGACGCACCCGAATCGGGGACGCGGGGCTGTTTCCAGCATTCCACCGGGAACGAGACCATAATCATGGAATAGAGCAGGTGCATCAGATTCTGGACATCGTCGGGCAGGTCGTCGAGAGAAAACTTGTCGCAGAACGCCAATGCCTCTTCGGCTCGCGCGGTGATCGCGTCGTAAAACGCCTTCATTTCCGTCATCGAGCTGGCCAGCCTCTTGGCGTAGCGTTCGGGCTCGCTGGGCAGGCACCAGTCGGCGAACCGTTCGAGGTCGGCGAACTCGGGAGGCAGCGTCGGCATCGTGTTCACACTCCCGCCGTGGAAGTCCGGCGATAGTCGTCGATCCAGGCCGCGGCCTCCTTATGCAAGTGGCGAATCAGAACCTCCTGGTCGCAGAGTAAGAACTCGTCAATCACTTGGGATTCGAGCATCATCTGCGTCGCCTCGAGCGTGTTGGCGTCCTGCAACCCGTATTCCTTGAACGACACCGCCGCCAGTTCCTGGGCCACCCGCTCGCGCGGGGTGCGCGGCGCCGGGAAGTACAGCGTGCCTTCGAAAAGGTGGCTGTTGTAGGACGTCGGCCAGTAGTGGTAAGTCAAATACCAGCCCTGGCCCCAGAAGAGGATGACGAAGTTGGGGAAGAGCTGGAACGAGTCCAGGCCCCAGGGATCGCATTTCGCGGGGTTGAGGCCCGCGGGCATCGGCCCGAGATCGGGCTTCTCCCACGGGCCGAAGAGTCCGCTCTGGCAGATGTCCTCCATCGGCTTACGCATCTCGTCGGCCATCTCCCAGGCCCGCACCCCCGAGGTGCTGACCAGCCGGTGAGGCCCGTCCAGCCGGTAGTGCGGGGCCTCAAAACCCGCCTCGGCGGCCGCCTTTGAGTACGCGGTCGGCGACTGGTTCGCATGCAACACAGGCGCGTGATAAAACTCCTGGAACGCGTCCATGTAGAGCTTCCAGTTCGCCTTGACTTCCGAGCGGTAGTACCAGCGAGACGTCATCTTGTCGAAGGGGTAGCCCTCCAGCCCGGTGACCATGGGCCCCAAGAACTCTCGCAACGACCGCTCTGGCTTCTTGGCGAAGTTGACGAAGATGAAGCCCTCCCACACGTCGCAGTGCACCGGCACCAGGCCGTAGCGACTCTTGTCGAGGTTGAAGAACTCCTCCTCCTGCTGCACAAAGGTGAGGTTGCCATCCAGGTCGTAGCGCCAGGCGTGGTATTTGCAGGTGAACTGCCGGCACACGCCACGCGTTTCCTCCTGCGGCATGTCGTTCCACACGAGTTTGTTGCCGCGGTGTCTGCACACGTTGTGGTAGGCCTTGATGTCTCCGGACGCCGTGCGCACCAGGATGATCGATGTGTTGACGACCTTCAGCTCCCGGGTGAGGTAACTGCCCTTTCGTGGAAGCTGTTCAACGCGACCGACATTGAGCCAGGCCCGTTTGAAGATGGCCTGGCGTTCTAGCTCGTAGATCTCGGGGTTGATGGAGTCCTCGTAGGACACCGGATCGGTGCCCAACTCGGGGTAGTGCTCGGTCCAGCTGCCCTCCGGCGGTTTGGGGAATCGAGCCATGATCGCTCCTTATGCAGTCCACTCTCACCGAACCTTCGGCGCCCAGCCGCTCGCCGCAGCACTGTGCACGCGAAACAACCACCTGCGCACCGGTTTAATCCCTGAGAGCTCCGTCACGGCCGACGGTATATCCTCGACCCCATCAATAGCAAGTAGTTGATATTGGCTGCGGGAGGCGCGGATGGACCACAACCACGGAGTGCGAACAGCGGCGAGCGATCGGGCGCGGCCGCGGACCGGCGTCGTGCAGGTCATCTCACCGCATACCGAGAAACCCATCGCCGAGGTCGACGCGGCCGGCCCCGACGACGTCGACGCCGCGCTCGCCGCCGCACGCACGGCCTTGACCTCGGCACCCTGGGGCCGTAGCGAGCCGTCGGAACGCATCGCCGCAATCCGGCGCCTGGCCGACATCTACGATCGGCGCCGCCCGGAGATGGCCAATACCATCAGCGCCGAGATGGGGGCACCGATCAGCTTCGCCCAGCGGGCCCAGGTCGGCCTCCCCGCATTCATGATCCGCGCGTTCTGCGACCTGGCGGAGCGTCATCCGTGGCGGGAGAGCAGGCCCGGGTTCTTCGGTGCCGACGTGCTGGTGCACAAAGAACCCGTCGGCGTCGTCGCAGCGATCGTGCCCTGGAACATGCCCCAGTTCCTCATCGTCACCAAACTGGTGCCGGCGCTGTTGGCCGGCTGCACCGTCGTGCTCAAGCCCGCACCCGAAAGCCCCTTGGACGCCCTGCTTTTAAGCGAGATGCTCGACGAGGCCGGCCTGCCGCCCGGCGCGGTCAGCGTTCTCCCCGGCGACGCCGCGCTCGGCGCCTACCTCGTTGCGCACCGCGGAGTGGACAAGGTCTCCTTCACCGGCTCCACCACGGCAGGCCGCGCCGTGGCGGCGGCCTGCGCCGCCAACCTCACCAAGCTCAGCCTCGAACTCGGCGGCAAGTCGGCGGCGCTAATTCTCGACGACGCGGCGCCGGACAAGGTCGCCGCCGGAGTGCGATCGGCCAGCCTGTCCAACAGCGGGCAGATCTGCAATGCGCTGACGCGCGTCCTGGTTCCCCAATCCCGTCACGATGAATACGTCGATGCGCTCGCCGCCGAGATGAGCGGACTTCGCGTCGGCGACCCCAGCGACCCACAGACTCACCTCGGTCCCCTGGTCTCGCGTCGCCAGCAGCAGCGCGTGCGCGACTACATCAACATCGGTCAGCACGAGGGGGCGCGCCTGATCGTCGGCGGCGCCGACATGCCCGGCGGACTAGACCGTGGCTGGTACGTCCAGCCCACCCTGTTCGCGACCGCCGACAATTCGATGCGCATCGCACGCGAAGAGATCTTCGGTCCCGTCATCACCGTGATCCCCTACCGCGACGAGGACGAGGCGGTCCAGATCGCCAACGATTCCGACTACGGGTTGGCCGGCTCGGTCTGGGGCAACGACACCGGCCGGGCCCTGGCACTGGCCACGCGGATCCACACCGGCACCGTCGGCATCAACCAGGGCTACACCATGGACCCGTTCGCGCCCTTCGGCGGCGTCAAAGCCAGCGGTTACGGCCGGGAGCTCGGACCCGAGGGTCTCGACGGCTACCTCGACACGAAGTCGATCGCGGTAGCGCCGGCCGGTTAGGTAACTAGCTGGTCTCGCTCGCGACGTACACGGCGACGTATCCGATGGGGATGCCGGTCCAGCTCGCGATGCACTCCCGTGCCGCCAGCTCCACGACGGCCCGGCTGACGGCGCGGGTGGCCCTGCCGATCTCGGGAATCCGGATCATCCATCCGTCCGCGTCGCGAGAGATCTCGATATCGAAGCACTGACCGACCATCGGACACTTCACGCGGGGTGCGACCCGCTGTCGGCGGGCGCTGCGCAACGATTGGCGGCGCAGCAGAGTGGGCTGAACGGGCATGGCTGCTTTCGGTGAGTCGCGGACGAACCGCGGGCAAGATTAATCCGCAACGGGGCGAAAACCTAATCGGCGGTCTCGGCTGGATAACGGCAAACCGTCGGTAGGTACGGATTGCGCTTCGCCGTCTTGCGGCGGGACTCGACTTTCTCGTTGCGACAAGCCACCCGAGGATGGGACGGACGGGGGTTGTGCGATTTAATCATGTTCGGCCCGAACCGATTTCGCCCTGGTGGTCTGACGCGCTCGTCGGCACCGCCGGCACGATTGCCGAGCCTCGATCGCATCGTTTCGCGTGCCGGCCACGCAACCGGCGTTGCAAGTGATCGTTACCAAAAGTTGGCCAAACTGGGCGGGATCCTGATTAGTGCCGTTCTAATTTTTTTGGCCAGACGGCCATGTCTTCCGATCGAGCGTCGAACCCGGTGTCCTAATGATGTGATGTGGACCACATCTCTGGATAGCCTGTTGCGCAGGTCACAACGGAGGAGATTTCATGGTTGGCGTGGATCGCTCTAGAAAGGCCGTCATCGCCCCTCGTGCCGGCGCGGCCGTCAATTCACATCGCCTGCTCGTCGCCGTCCTGACGGTCACGGTATTCATCTGCGCGATCGTGGGCGTCATCGCGGCCGCGATGATGGGGCAAACCACTGCGGCGCTCCTCATCGCGCTTGTGGCTGGTGGATGGTTCTCCGCCGCCGCCCTCTGCTAGCCGGCATCCGCGCGGGCGTCGCGCCACCGGTTGATTCCTATCTGTCGCAACGCTTTTACTCACGCGCCTTGGGAGCGTCAAGAGAGCATTGCGGAAGCCGGTGTAGTGACTCGGGACCGCCGTGCACCCGCAGGCGGCGTCGTCCGCCCTCTTCGGTGTCAACGCCGACAGGTGACTCCTCCCCGCGCCCCTCGGCCGGATCGACGAAAAGTTGCAGTTCGTCGGAATCGACGAACAACACCGCATCATCGTGCGAAAGCCTCCATGGGTGGTCATCGGTGGGCCACCGGCCACCGATGACCCGAATGGCGTCGCCATCACCTGCCTCGCCTTCTTCCGCATCGGCCATGACGCAATCGACCCACAATTTCGCCGGCACCGGACGGAAGTACACCGCGAGGCGTTGACGGTTGAGGTCCAGGTCGACCGGCATCCCGATCGGAGGAAGCGATGTGCCCTCGGGTTGGTCGTTCAGCGATTTCTTGACCTGGCGAGAACCGACGCCGGTACCGAACCAGTCGACGGTCAGGACGGTGGTGATGTATTGCGCGATCGCCAGTGTTAACAATCCGCCTGCGCCGGCGGCGCCAACCCCAGCAGCCCCGGCCACCCAGGTCACCGGCAGCGCAAGCAGCCCGACGACCGCCGCCGCGCCCGCGGCCGTGGCCACTTTTCCGGCCGCTGTCAGGCTGAAGTCCGCATTCACGTCCGGCTCGGAGTTCTGCGCGGGCCGAACCCCGACCGTTCGCGGTAGCCGATCGAATCGCTCGCTGACCCTTTTGACTTCCGCCTCGTATTCTTCGGCGCTGAGATCACCGGCGCGTTTCTTCTGACCGGCCAGACTCAGCCTCTGCTCGAGAAACTCGATGGTGTCAACGTCCTCTCGCAACAGTTCCTTCCCCTTCGGATCACGCGGAATGTCGCCGAGGCCCATCTCGTACACCACCTTGAAGGTGGCCTTGAAGTCGTAGAGCTTGGTATCGGCACTCACGGTCCCGTCGACGACCAACCGGCCGTCCTCGGTTCGCGGCACGATATCGGCGTCGAGGGCGTCGAGGCTGCGGTCTTGACCGCCGATACTGATGGTCTTGGGGCCCGCCAGCGCGCACGGCGCGTCGGGGTCGAAGTCGCTCTCGTCGAGGTTGAAACTGTTCATCACCGTGTCGCGAACCTGCCGCAGGATGCTCCACCCGGTGGCGGCCAGAGCTGCCTTCTCCCGGGGATTTTCGGCCAGGACGGACGCGGGTAGTTCCTCCCCCGGCGGCAATTCGCGCAGCGTCCGCAGCTGCACCACCATCGACTCCTCGGTGTCCTCACCGACCTCGAAGCGCTGCACGACGGCGTCGAGTTCTTTGACCGTGCTGTCGTCTTGGGCCTCGGGGTCGACGTCCACCGGCGACGGCAGCAGCGCCTGAATTCCGTTGTCTCCCATCGACTCCAGTTGCGGGCCGACCGCATCGGCGATTTGGGCGGCAAGCGAGTCGAGCACCCTGGTTCTGGCTTCCTCATCGGAGAGGCCGGGGTGCTGGAGTTTCTCCAGGTTCACCATCAGTTCCCCTGCGATGCTGTGGGTTATCCAGTACGCCTCGGCGTAGTCGAGTTCCCATGTGATCCGCGGGTCTTGTCCGCGGAAGACCGTGAACCCGTCCTCACGCCGCTCGACGTGCGGGCCGAAGAGCCACCCGGCGTGCGGGTCTTTCAACGGGGTGGCTACCAGTACAGGAGCATCCTGGGAGGTGAAGTTGAGCGCGATCGTCTGCTTGCCCGGCTCTAATTGGTGCGGCTCGAGCTGATCGTGAATTGTCAAGCGGCCGAACAGCGGAATCTCGTTGTACGGGATCTCGCGCGACTCTTCGGCGCGCGGACCATCCGGGATCGTGATTGTCGCCGGGGGCAGCGAAACCAACGGGATGCAGGTGACCGAGTCGATAACGATCTTCGAATCGAAAATCACCAGGTCAATCGCGAAGTGCCGCAGAGGGTCGCGGAGTTCACCGTCGGCTTCTTCCTGCCATAGCCGCTGACGAGAGTCGCGGACGAACCACACGCGATCCAGGGTGAGGTCGAGAGTGGCCGTTGCGGAGTAGCCGGTACCGTCGACGGACTGCGTGTACTTGTCACCGCTGAACATCTCGACCGTCTGATCCTGCACTCGTTCGCGATGAATTTCGATGATCGTGTCGGGGCGATGCATGTCATAACTCCGTCCCTCGGCGGTACGCACGACAGGGTCGTCGCGTATGCGGTTATGTCGGCCCGATCAGTGAACTCCAGTCGGCTTGTGGATCCTGTACCCAAAAAGGCGCGTGTCGAGTCACCCCCAGGCCCATGGGGAGTAGCGGACGTCCGCCTTTGCTAGTCCGGTCGGCTCGGCGGAAATTCCGCGCGCTTCTCGATGGCCTCGCGATAGGCATGGACCCGGCCCGGGATCGTCCCGAGCACCGCGATCGTGCGGCCGCCCCGTCCGTAAGCGCTGACGAACTGCCAGCCGTCCGGATTGCCTTCGATGACCTCGACAGTATCGTAATCAGTTGGCACGCCAAGCATTTGCACCTTGACGTCATATTGGTCGGACCAAAAGTACGGCACCGCGTCGAAGGGTTCTGCGCGCTCGGGCCCGGCCAGCAGTGTGCGCGCCGCGGCCTCGCCCTGACGTGCCGCGTCATCCCAGTGTTCGGTACGCAGGTGGCGCTCGTACAGCGGATGCCACCAGCGCGCCACGTCACCCGCGGCGACGACCGGGCCGTCGCCGGCGTTGCCCTCTGCGGCGCCAGTAGCGTCGCAGACCACCCCGTCGTCCAAATGCAGGCCCGAGTTCTCAAGCCACGCGGTGGCCGGCGTCACGCCGAGCCCTACGATGACGACATCAGCCGGGACCTGCGAACCGTCGGTGAGCCGAACTGCCTCCACCCGTCCGTTGCCGGCGAACCCGTCGACTCCAACGCCGACGCGCAGGTCTACCCCGTGTTCCCGATGCAACTTCGCCCAGCAAGGCGCCAGCTCCGGGCCTAACGCTTGGACCAGCGGTCCGGAGGCCTTTTCAACGAGCACCACATCGAGCTCGAGCGATCGGCAGGTCGCGGCGACTTCGCTGCCGATGAACCCGCCCCCTACCACCACGACACGGGGACGCGAGCCGAGCCGTTCCCGGATGCGTAGACAATCCTCGACCGTCCGCAGCAAAAGGACCCCTTCGGGAGCCTGGCCGCCGGGCCATTCGCGCGGTTCGGCGCCACTGGCGATGACAACTCCGTCGAAATCCAGGGACAAGTTCTGGGCCTCATCGCGGACCTGGACGGTACGTGCGGACATGTCCAGCCCGACCGCAGTCGCACCTCTGAGCACCCTGGCATCCATGTCGAACTGCGGCGCCATGTCGACGCCCGCCCGGTGCACCTGACCGCTCAGCAGCTTCTTCGACAACGGCGGCCGATGGTAGGGGGCCTGTCGTTCGGCACCAACGATGGTGAGGGCGCCGTCGTATCCCTCCCGTCGCAGCGTTTCTGCCGCCCGAACCCCCGCCACGCCGGCACCAACAACGACGATCTGCCGCAACTGACGATTTGTGGCCATCGCCTCAGTCCTCCTCCACCACGATCGCCTGGGTGGGACAGGACACTTCGGCGGCCTTCAACGGTCCGCGTAGTTCTCGCGGCGGCTGATCTTGGAGCAGGTGCAGCCCGTCCTCTCGTACGTCAAACACCTCGTGGCACAGGCTCATACACACACCATTGCCGTCGCAGGTGTCGAGGTCCACCGAAACCTTCATCGAACTGCGACCTTTCCTTCTAACTGCGCCCGCTCGCGAGCGGCCTTGGCCGCCGGCGACTTCTTGATGTACTCGACCGCCATCTCGGTGACGGCTTCGGGACCGGGGTGATGATGGGGCCGCATGTACCTGGCGGGTTGCGTGACCATCAACTGCCAGGGGCCGGGCAACTTGTACTCGCGGGCCGCACGCAACCAATCGCGCCAGCGCCACTTCTGGTCGATGGTCGGGTCATGGGCCATCAGATACTTCGCTCCGGCAATCCACCATCCGTAGAACAGCGGCGTAGTCATCAACATCGAGAAGGCCCTGATGAAGTAGTTGCCGCACACGTGCTGGTAGACGTCGAACACCAGTGAGCGGTGTTCGACCTCCTCGGCCCCGTGCCAGCGCAGCAGATCCAGCATCATCGGGTCGGTGCCGGCGTAATCCAGACCGCGGTTCTGCAGCACCCATTGGCCCAACATCGCGGTGTAATGTTCCAGCGCCGCCACGTCGGCCAGGCGCCGATACAGCCACCACCGCTTCATCGCCGGCGGAAACCACTTCGGCGGATCCCCCAGCGCCACAGACAGCATTTTCCGCAGTCGCGACGTGTACGGCTTCGTGTCGATGCCCTGTTCGGCCAGATGGTCGAGCACCACCTGATGCGCCCAGGCGTGCCAGGACTCCTGCTGGATGAACGGTTTGATCGCCGCCTCCAGCTCGGGGTCATCGACCAACGAAGACGCCTCCAGGACTGCCTTGATGAAGTGCCGCTCGCCCTCCGGCAGCAGCAGATGCAGCACGTTCATCATGTGTGTTGAGAACGGGTCGTCGGGCACCCAGTGCAGCGGTGTCTCGGACCAGTCGAATCGGACCATCCGGCGATAGCGCGGATGTCCGTCGTGGTGAAGTTGGACCTCGGGCATCAAAACTCCTCCCGTCGACCGGCAACGCTTAGTCGGTCGTTCCCGTTCTGGTTAGAGGGAAACAAGTCGGCTCGCGGCCGAACCGCTGCAGGCGACCGTTCCACTGCGAACAACCGTTCACTCAGTGGCGTACCCACGCGAGCCGTCGGTTATGCGTTACCAGCGGTACAGGATGCTGAGAGTTCGCTGGGTAGGTGAACGTGCGAGAGCAGGCACTGTGGATGAAGGAGTGGGGGGCCGCGACGCGGCCGCAGCCGCGATCGGCGGCGGCGTTCGGCCTCCGAAGCGGTCACCGAGCCGGCGGCTGGGTCTCTGAGTGCGGCTTCGGCGACGAAACAAGGCCCATCGCCCGCAGCAGCGGCGGCCGGCTCACGAGTCGGGCGCTCACGGAAGCCCGCCCCCGCATCCGGTGGAAGTTGAACCACGGGGCCAGCGTCGGCCCACCAACCCGCCGGTCAGCATTCGGCCCGTACATCGCACGGTTCTCGAGCAGTCAAGGAACCGAGAACCGGGTGAACCCGCGACTCACAACATCCAGAAGTCGACGGGGCTCAAGCACGTTGCCACTCGGACGAGGGATGCGGTGCTATCACACGGTGTCGTGCCCGTGGCTGTGGCAGTCCTGGCAGCCGTCGTCGGCAGCGTTATCTGGATGCGCCGACGTTGACATTGCCGGGTCTTCGCTTTCCTCAGCGTCACGCGTGAGTGCGTGGAGACATGTCGCAGTTCGAGCTCACGCGTGTACCTGTCAACTGTTGACGCGCAGTCCCTTCCGCTCCTCAAGCTCTTCGTCGCCCACGCGTTCGAGCATGGGTTGACCGGGCGTGCAAAACAAATGTGAGGACGAAGCTACAAGGGATGTCAGTGCGGTTGTTAGCGTCCTGATAGTGGATCACGTCGCCGCCAGGTCCCCAGAACGCATCTCCGGCGCGAAGAACACGTGGCGGTTCACCCTCGATCTCGAACAACATCGCACCGTCAATCATGTAACCGAATCCCGGACCGCCAGGAAGGCGATGTGGCGGATAACCGGGGGCGCCCGGTGGATGGTTGATGAGAACAGTCATCACATGGGCATCGCCAGGAAGCGACGGTGACCGTACTTCCTGCAGGACCTTCATCGTTGATTTCGATCCGGAGTCACTCGTACTCTGCAACCTTCGTTATCCCCTCTTGTGGTGGCGAAACGCATGCACCCCTTCAAATTCCCTGACTGCGGCAGCTGGAGTGTGTGTCGATCCAGTCGGAGTAGCGAGTCGTGAAGATCGTGGCGTGTTCGTCGGGCGCGAGGGTGTGGTCGTCGATCACCGCACCGAAGTACGGCGCCTGGGCGTCAGTCACGACCCGACGTCGATCACCAATGGCGGCAAGGCCTGTGCGGACAAAGTCGTCCATCCCCATTGTTTCGGGCCCAGCGATCTCCGTGACTCCGTTGATGGGACGGCCGACAGCCGCGCGGGCCACGGCGGTGGCGACGTCGTCCGCGGCTATGGGCCGGAACAACGCGTGTGGCAGTCTGACGATGTCGCCGCCTGTCGCGGAATCGGCCAAGCCAACCGCGAATTCGTAGAAAGGAGTCGCTCGCACGATCGAGTAAGGCCGGCCCGAATCCCTGATCACGTTCTCCTGGGCTGCTTTCGCGGTGTTGTAGCCGCTATCCGGCATGACCTGCGCGCCCACCACGGACAACGCGACGTGGTGTTTGACGCCCGCTTCCCGCTCGGCGGAGAGGAGATTCATCGTCGTGGTTGTGAAGAAATGCATCACGGGTTCATCGTCGAACACCGGTGAATCGGCGACATCGGCCAGGACATCCGCGCCGGCGAGGGCATTGGCGAGGCCCTCGCCAGTAAGGGAATCGACACCTGATCGGCGAGAGGCGGCGACTACCTCATGCCCCTGCGCGCTGAGCTTGGACGCTACTTTCGAGCCGATCAGCCCACGACCGCCGATGACAACGATCTTCATGATGAACCTTTCAGAATTGCGCTTGACTGGTTATCGTCCCACCGACATCGCTTTGGCTGAAGAGGGATTTCGAGACCGCCGGTTCATCACTGAATAGGTCAGTGCGATCTCTCCTTCTTGGTTCACGGCGTCCGGCGCAGGACGGCCGCCGGACTACTTGCGGCCGGCCATAAAGCCGCCGTCGACGTTGAGAATCGCGCCGGTGACCCAGCTGGCCTGGTCGGAGAGCAGATATGTGACGGCGTTGGCGACGTCGGCGGGGGGTGCCGACTCGGCCCAGGGGATGAAGCGGCGCGAAAGTGTCAAGCGTGGCGTCGATCTCGTCCTTGGGGACCCATCGCTCGAGAGCGGGTGTCTTCACGGCGGCCGGCGCCACCGCGTTGACCCGAATCTTGTGCACGGCAAGCTCGATCGCCAGGTTATGGGTGAGCGCATGCAGCCCAGCTTTTTGCATCGAGTGCCCAGCCGACGGGGTCGCGCCAACGGCCTGATGCGCCCACATGCTGCCGATGTTGACGATAGAGCCGCGCTCACCGCGGTTGATCATGCCCTCAACCACGGTCTGCGTCAGGAAGAACAGGGCATAGTTGAGCTCCATGTACGAGTCGTAGAACTGCTCGTCGTACTCGAGAAACGGCTTGGGGACGAAGAATCCGGCCGCGTTGACGAGCAGTGTCGCATCGCTGTGCTGCTCGGAAAGCGCGCGCTGCACATCAGCGATAGCGGCGCGGTCCGTCAGCTCGGCGGCGACGCCCCAGGCTTCACCCGACCGGCTGGTGAGCTCAGCGACGCTGTCGTCGACGCGAGCCTTCGAGCGTCCGACGATCACCGCGCTGCCGCCGTGATCGACGACGTCCATCGCCACCTGCCGCCCGATGCCGGCACTGCCGCCGACAACAATGACTTTCTTGGCCTCGAAATGCATTCGGGTCCCTCCTGGCTCTCCTGATGGCTTCGACTGGACCGCCGCTTTTCGTATCGACGGCGCGTCGTATTGAGACTGCGGCAGGTGGGGTGAGCTGTCATCACCCCAACCACCGGTTCACCCGGGTGAGTAATGCGCTGCCCTAAGCCGAAGCAGCGGTGGATAAGTGCTGGCAAACCAGCACCGATTTAGGGCCATGGAGCGTAGCCTGACCACTATGGTCAAGAGCAAGATCAAGACCTGCATACATTGCGGCCACACGTTCGACCTGAACGACCCACGGCGTGACCTGTCCGATCCGGACTGGCTTCCGGATGCAACGGTCTATTGTTCGCATGATTGCAGTGACCAATTCCATCGCAACCTGGGGCATTGCTGCTCGACCCACGTGAAAGAGAAGGCCAAGCGCGATGCCGCCAAGGCGGCGAAAAGCGGAGTGTAGAAGCGCGAGCCGCGGATTCAGCCAGCGCGCCGGCAAGCTCAGCGCAGCCAACCCTTCACCGGCGCAACACAATCCGCAACCGGCTGGCGCGGTCGTGCTACGTCTGCGAAACCGCGTGTCGCGGGTGATGCAACAGAGCACGAACCAGCGGGCGCGGCCCCACCGACCGAAGCATCTGACTTGCCGGGCGAACTCGCACCCGCTTCGGCCACCAGAACCAGCGCCCCATCACCGTCATGATCGACGGCGTAATGAGCGATCGGACGACGAAGGTGTCGAACAGCAGGCCGATGCCGATCGTGGTGCCGAATTGGCCGATCGCCCGGAGATCGCTGGTGATCATGGTGGCCATGGTGACGGCGAACACCACACCGGCGGCAGTCACCACGGGGCCGGTCACCCCCATGCCGCGGATAAGTCCCGTTTTCAGGCCGGCCCCGATCTCCTCCTCAATTCGGGACACCAGCATCAGGTTGTAGTCGGATCCCACCGCCAAGAGCACGATCAACGCGAATTCGGTTGCTACCCAGTGCAACTGGAAATCGCCAAGGTGCTGCCAGATCAGTGTCGAGAACCCGAAGGCGGCGCCTAGCGACATCACAATGGTGCCGACGATGACACCCGCTGCGACCAAAGCGCGTGTGACGAGCACCATGATGATGAAGATGAGCACGATCGAGGCCACCGCGGCGATCATCAGGTCGTACTTGGCGCCGTTAGCGATGTCATAAAACGTTGCGGCCGTACCGCCGAGGTAGATGTAGGCGTTCTCCAGCGAGGTGAGTTTCAGCGCCTCCTGGGCCGCTTTGCGCTCCTGATCAACGGACGCGATCCCCTCGGTCGTCGCCGGATCCACCGTGTGAGTGATGATGAAGCGAGCCGCCTTGCCGTCCGGCGACACCATCAAGCTCAACCCCAGCTGAAAGTCTGGGTTCTGGAAAATTTCGGGGGGCAGGTAGAAGAGGCTCTCTACCTGAGAGTCGTTGAACGACTTGCCCATTACGGCATTTGTGTCAGTCAGCCGGTCGAATTGATCGATCAGACTGTCGAACGTGCTGTAGATGGTCAACGTCGTATCGCGGATGGACTTCGAGACAGCGATATTCTCGGGAATAATCGCCAGCAACTCGCGTGTGGCCGTGGCCGTATTGGCGAGGTCGCTGGTGAGTGCATGGAACTTATCGGCCAGCTGATCGAACCCATCCAGCGCGTCGAAGAGCGATCGTAGAGACCAGCAGATCGGGATGTCGTAGCAGTGCTTCTCCCAGTAGAAGTAACTGCGGATCGGTCTCCAGAAGTCGTCGAAATCCGCGATGTGGTCCCGGATCTCGTCCGTGATGGCCGCCGTCTCCCCCGTGGTTTTCGAGCTGTCGTCCGCGGCGTTCGCCAGCTTCTGGGTCACCGTGTACTGGCGCTCCAACAGGGCGATCTGTGTGTCGAGGAAACCGGTGATCTTCTTGATGTCGGCCACACGGTCTTTCAAATATTTGAGGTTGCTGCGAATCGGCGCGCTCTGCACACTGAGCTGGAACGGAATGGATCCGTCCTGAATTGGCGGGCCAAGGGGTCTGGTGATGCTCTGCACCCGTTCGATGCCGGGCACGTGGAAGATGGCACCGGCAACCTTGTCCAAAACGAGCATGTCACGGGGGTTGCGCAGGTCGTGGTCCGATTCGATCATCAGCAGGTCCGGGTTCAAACGGGCCTGGGTGAAGTGTTGATCGGCCGCGTTGTAGGCCTTCACTGACGAAGCGCTCTGGGGCAAATAGTACAGGTCGTTGTAGCGCGGGTTGAAGCCCATCAGGCCGAGGGCGCCGACGATCGCGAGGATGACCGAAGTAGCGAGGATGGGCGCCGGCCACCGCACGATGGCCGTCGCCAGACGGCGCCAGCGCGTGTAGTTGAACTCGCGCTTCGGATCGAACAGACCGAAGCCGCTCGCGAACGCGATCAGCGCCGGCGTCAGCGTGACCCCGGCGGCCACCACTACCAGCAGACCGACTGCGCACGGAAACGCCAGCGAACTGAAGTAGGGCAGCCGCGTGAATTTCAGACAGGCCAGTGCCCCGACGATTGTCAGACCCGAGCCGAGCACCACCTTGGTGACACCGGCGAAGGTGTCGTAGTAGGCGGCTTCCCGGTCCAGCCCTCGCTCCCGGCCCTCCTGGTAGCGGCCGACCATGAATATCGCATAGTCGGTGCCCGCCGCGATGGCCAGTGCCGTGAGCAAGTTGACGGCGAATGTTGAAAGCCCCATGATGCCGGTGTCGCCCAGCAGCGCTACTACGCCGCGCCCGGTGGCCAGTCCGACGAATAGGATGACCATCGTCAGCAGTACCGTGCCGATGGATCGATAGACGAACATCAGCATGATCGCGATGATGATGATGGTAATAATCGTCATCTTGGCCAGGCTCGCGTCACCGACAACGATTACGTCGCTGGTCAGGGCTCCTTGACCGGCGACATATGCCTTGACTCCCGGTGGCGGCGTCGAATCCGCGACGATTTTGCGCACGGCGGCAACGGACTTGCCACCGTCGGCCCCGCCCTGGTCACCACGCAGGTTCACTTGGACGTAGGCGGCTTTGTGGTCGTAGCTTTCGACACCCGACGCCGTGAATCGCTGGCCCCAGAAATTCAGCGCGTGCTCAACGTGCTTGTCGTGCTTGAGTTTTGTGACGAGAATGTCGTAATACCGGTGCGCGTCTTGGTCGAGCGGTTTGTCACCGACCAGGGTCACCAGTACGAGGTTGTCGGAGTCGTACTCCTTGAATTTCTCCCCGATGTGCTTCATCCCGGTCACCGACGGCGCATCGGATGGTGACAGCGGCACCGAAACTTCCTCGGCAACCTTTTCCAACTGTGGAACGAAGACGTTGACACCGACCGCGATCAGCACCCATGCCACGACAATCGGAAGCCCCAGGACGCGGATGCCGCGGGCCAGACGCGGTTTGTGCTCCACTTCGGCGCGCTGCGCGACGGGAATTTCGTCGGTGTCGGTGGTTTCGTCGATCACGCGGACTTGTCCAAGCAGGAGACCTGGGCGTCCCGGGTGTTTACCTGTTGTTGATCGACCAATTTGCCGTCAACGGTGATCCGGCAGCCGATGGATGGGCTGTTCCCTTGGGCAACGACGTAGGCGAAGATGCCGGGCATCTCGGCGACAATCGTCTTCGACCACGGCAGTGTGGTGAAGCTGGCCTTCTGCGGCAATGACTCCGCGTCCATCCAGTTGACGACGCCGATCGTGCCGGGCGGTCCCAGGATTTCGTAGATGGCGGTCTTGGCCGCGTACGGCGGGGTCGCGTCCCTGGGATCGGGCTTAGGCAAGCCAGGTCCTGGGAAAACGCCATTGAGCCGGCCAACCGCAACCCCGCCCACGATCAGTGCCACGACCACGACCAGCGGAACCCATGCCCGCTTGAGAAGCCTCAACACCGTGCCCCTCGATCAGTGATGCTTGACGGGCTGGTATCCAGGTATCTCTTCGTGTGCGCCACGGCTAGCCGAACGCAATCGCGGTGAAATTGATTCCCGGGGTGGCCGGCAAAGCCAGGTTGATCACCGTGGAGTCGCGGAACGCGCCCATGGACACCATCACCGCAACCACCATCGCGCGGCTGGTCGGTGCCGTGTTGCGCCACGTCACCATGAAGGCCGTTCGACGCGCGACGATGACTGGCCGCCAGACCCATTGCGGCTCACCATCGGTCGAAGTGCAGCGCGTCGTCGAGCGGAATCCGTTTGGCATGGCGGAAGGTCGTGCCGGTGTAGTAGGCGGCGGCGATGGTCGTGGCGTGATAGACGTTGTCGGGCAGCCCCAGGATGGCCCGCATCTCGTCGTCGGCCATTATGGCCACCCCGGTCCACGGGGTTCCATCCATTACTCTGCGTGCCGCCCGGCTCGCTTTATGGCGTCGCGCAACTTTTCGCTCCCGTCATGCGTCTCCGTCATCGCGTGCCGCGAGCGCAAACTCACGACGGGCGGCGAAGGGAATCAGCCTTCGGCGGCCCCAGCGCATGGGTCAAAGCATTGGTTGGTCGACAGGCCCATTGGTGCGCCACACGGCGGTTAGAACGGGAGCGACAGACGCTTTGGACTTACTTGAACCCGTCATAGCTCCCGCGGCGTGGACGATTCGCAAAGTGTGTCGTCATCTCGCTGACCACGGACCGGCCTTTCCCGCGAGGATATTCGTGCGCTGCCGCCAGCAGAATATCGACAGAGTGGGCGATTCCGGTCGCGATATCGTCGACCGCAGCGACGTTGTCGGGGCACGCACATACACTCACATCGAGGTCCTCACCACGGGAGGTCAGCCCGATATTCAACCCACTCTGCTCGCCTAGTGGCGCCACGGTATGCATGCCGACCACCTTGGCCCCGGCGCAGTATGTCGGCACCGCCTCACCGGCGATGTAGGAGACACCGCCGTGACAGATCGGTTCGAACTGATGCCGCAGACCTGATCGGGTATAAAGCCGCATACCGACGCGAACTACGCTCGGCGGCATAACCGAAGCCATCATCGCTAAATCCACTGCGGACACACCCCTTTTGTTCCTTTTGCTGCGAACCGCGTTCAGCCTTTCGGTGGCGGTATGGAGATTGGCGAGGACCTGCACAGGGTCGTCGATGTGTACCGGGATGCGAAGTCGCCCGACAGTCAACGACTTACCGATGTTTGGGGGATCTGTGGCTGGCAACTCGAACGGCATCCGCATGAGCAGCGGATAGTCGGGCACCTTGTCGTGCTGTTGCAGCCAAGCGCGCAATGACAAAGTGCAGGCAGCTAAAACCACGTTCGGGACGCTGCCCCCGAACGCGCCGCTGACCGTCTTGACGTCTGCCAGCGGAATCGAGGCAAAGGCCACCGCACGCCGCTTGGTCAGCGGCGCGTCGAACACGGTGTGCGGCACCGGCCCGCTCATCGGCGATGCGGTTGGAGTCATGGAGTTCCGTCCGGCGCTGCCGGAAAGCCGGCCACTTACGGCCCGCATTACATTCGACATGCCCTCAGCAATCAGCCACACGCCGGTGACATGGTTCTCGGCGATCTCCGTCATCACATCGGTAACGACTTCGCCGACCGACGGAGCCGAGCCGAGACTCGGCTCTATCGGCAGATTGTTGGTCGCGTCGGCGTGCGGCACAGTAGTCAGCAGCCGCGGCCATAAGGACGCCATCCCCGCCGCTCCGTCATTCAGCACAGGCGACGTCTTCACCGCCAATGCCCAGCGGCCGCCCGCCAGACCGTTGATGCTCCACGCTTCCCACAACCGGTTACGCCAATCTTGCCGCCTGGCACTGACGTCCGCGATGAGATCGGCCAACTCTCTCCGTCCACCGGGGGCGCGTACCGTTGCGCAATGAATCTGCGGAGAGGCGTCATAGTCCTCAATTTCGGCCCACAGGGGCTGTCCTAGACCCAGCGGCTTGGCCACCAGTCGGCTGCGAAATCGCGCCATCTGCGGCAGCGATGTCGCCACCAGTTGGTGTAGCCGCTGGTGGCTGAGCTGGTCGGACGCGTCGATGACGACCAGCGTAACCGTGTGGGCAGGCATCTTCGAGCTCCGTGCGTGCAGCGACAGCGCATCGATCCCCGACAACCGCACAACCATCAGCACACCACCCCCGTTCCAACGAGACCTTTCGCGCCAGAGCTTTTTACCAACAGGCACCCGCGAGATGCCGACTGAATCTTGGCGCTTCGGTCGTTGGCGCTGCCTTGCGAATCGCAGCGCTCCCCCGTGGCGGCCCTCTCCGTATGGCTTTCCTTATCCTTTAGGCTGATCATGAACAGGGCATCGACGCTTGACGCGTTGCCCGACGCGGCGGCTGCCATGACGATCGAATGCGCTTGGTCTGGATCGATGCGAGCCGGGACAACCAGCAAGACAACCTTGATGCCTTGGGCATCAACGACTTCGACGGTGTTGGCCGGCTGGTCACGGGACCCGTCAAGTTTGACCGCACGTTCGCCGGTGACGTTCGTGGGCGTCGTTCTCCATTCGCAGGGTTGTATGTCACATGACTCATGGCGCTCTCGCGCACCGAAAACTGCGATCATCTTCGGCGGCTCCATCGTCAGGTCATCATTGCGTGGCCGCCACGCACCATCCACATATCTGGCGCCAGGAGCCCTGGCTTTCATGCTTTTTCACCCTACTCCGATCTGGTCTGAAGCGGGTGCTGCCGACGCCATTCCCGACGAACATCAGCAGGGCTGTTGCAAACCATGAGGCGGCCTACGGAATCGCAGTAACCCCTGACTCCGTACTTGGCCAGCCGTCAAGTCCGAACGATCGTGCCGAATTATCGGCTCTACAGGGAGACGTGCTAGGTGGATAACACACAGTGAAGACTCGACGCTAACACCGCAGTTGCGCAGCAGCGGCCATCTAGCAACAGACTACAGCCGCAGCCCAGTTGACCCAGTGCTTGTAGTGCAAGCGGTGTGAGCAGGTGGCGCCGAAGCGGTTGCGGATGCCAACGCCCCCAACTCAGGGCTACCCGTGCGACTTCGCAGAGACACGCCGTCCCGAGCCGATGCCGTACCACGCCTGGCGGATCCTTCAGAATTGGCGCAGTATCGCGATATGAGACGCGAAGTGGGCGCCGAGATCGAAGCCGAGATCACCGCGCCCACGACGCTGGAGTTTCAGATTGCGGTGGCTCCGCATCCGCGCACCGAGGTCTTCGAGTCGCTGAGCATCGTCTTGAACGGACAGCCGGTCCACCCCTTGGAAATCAGCGGTGTGCATGGCAACCGCATCCATAAGTTTGACGCACCGGTGGGCACACTCAGAGTTGAGTACGCGGCGACGGTCGTAGGTCAGACTGACCCGGCTCCGGTGACCGAATACGACCTGTCGATGTATCTGCGACCCAGCCGCTACGCCGAGGCCGATAAGTTCTATGGTTTCGCCGCAACCGAATTCGGCACCTACGGTGATTCCGCGACGCTGTTGGAGAATGTGAGCTCGTGGGTGGGCACCAGGCTGAACTATGTGCCCGGCTCCAGCGATCCGATCGACGGGGCGGTGGAAACGTTGCTCGCCGGCGAAGGTGTGTGCCGCGACTATGCGCATCTGGTGGTGGCGCTACTGCGTGCGGTCAACGTCCCGGCCCGCCTGGTGTCGGTGTACGCGGCGGGTGTGTATCCGATGGACTTTCACGCGGTGGCCGAGGCATTTGTCGAGGGCCAATGGCGGGTGGTCGATGCGACGCTACTAGCGCCGCGGCAAACCCTGGTGCGCATAGCCACCGGTCGTGACGCCTCCGACACCGCGTTCCTCGATAACCACAGAGGTGCGATCACGCTGAACCGGCTGGTCGTGACCGCAGTCGTGGACGGCGACTTGCCCGCGGACTCGATCGACCAGCTGGTATCCATCCGCTGACAACGCGCGCCTCGATCGGCCGATCGCAGCGGCTACCTTGCCGGCATTCGCTCTGGACGTCGCGTGTAGTGTTGGGGACATTGGCGATACTTCGTACCTGACTATTCAAAGCCATGTCGTCGCCGATTCGCATGATTTGACCGGTCTCGCGGTCAAGACGGGAGCGTCGCGGTGACGCTGAAAAAAGACCACATGGATTCACGGCACCGGCACTCCCCGCCGGCACATACACCGCGTTTGAGGCTGAAATCCAAGGCGCCCCAGAGAGCGGGTACGTCGACGGTGCGTGGTGGCCGCACAGTGACGACCTCTCTGCTGAGCTGCCCGACCTGCTATCGGTCCTGTCAGTCAGGCTCGGGCCGATCGGCCGAGTGATCTACAATGTGAACGAATGGGCAACGCCGCCAACCAAATTCATGACCGGAGGCCGAACGGTACGAATCGATGGGTATCGCCGCCAGCCAGCTGGCACCGTCGAAGTGCTTGGCCTTGATTCCGCGAAAATCGTCTTGCTGGTCGTTTCCCCGCGCGCTGACCCAACCCAGGCACATGCCATCATGATGACCGCGGCCGGCTCAGGCAACGCCTCGACGGTCGAGAACCTCCAAAGGACCAACGCCGCCGATGTGGAAGCTTGAACCCAGACGGGTTATGGCCCCGGGAAAGCGGCGCATCCCTTATGCGCCAGGGTAACTGGGCTCGTCTCCGGCCTTACGACTTCAAGTTGTCACCGCGCAGCTAGCTTCGCCGCGCGCCGCGCGCTTCAAACATTGGCTCGCCTCGGGCCACGCGGACTATGGATTCGGCGATCTGAAAGGCGCGCGAATCGCGGTGGGCCGCATACACGGGTAGGCCGGCGGCTTCGCGCAACACCATCACCGCGAGTGCCGTAGCAGTTCGATGCGGAACGATCAGCAGGGTCGCCCGCGCATCACAGCCGCCAACCGTCATAATGTGTGGGCGTATCCCTTGCCACCAGTCCCAATTCAGATCGTGCTGGCGTTGTAACGATGACCAGTTGACGTCTATTTCCCTGATCCGGCCCAATCGACCGTCCAAAACAGATACCAATTCAGTTAGCTCCCGCGAGATCATCCCAGTGCGGGGCCACCACGCGCCATCGATCTTCTTCCCGAGCCGGGGTGCCAAAGTGAGCCGCACCGGGCTTGCAGGGCGCCGTGGCCCTGCCGTTTTGGTGCACGTCAAGGGATCCGTCACCGCGGCGGTCTTCCACGCGTGCCGTTGCTCGACAGGGTCTGTGAGCGCATCTATCGATGAATTCTGTTGGGAGGCGATACCACCAATCGACGCTCCTGCTTGCAGCATGAGGCAACCCTTCGCAGTTCGATCGATCAACCCGCGAAACGGGCCGTCGGTGAAATCACCTTGTCCGTGATCTCGATGGGAATGCCGTTTGAGGCATCGAGCTATCGTTGACAACGAAAACAGCTCATTAGCGACGTTACGCCACAATTTGCTTCTGTGCGATCGCATCAGGCGCGAGCCTGTCGTCGCACGCAGCATCGGGGTGCATGTTTCGCCCGTTCAGACGCCGTTGCGGAGCTTGACAACCAAGGCATTGAGCGAATATAAGCCAATGCGGCACAATTGATTTCGTTTGGCTGTCCGTCCGCAGTCGGATCCAGTCAGTCGAAGGACCCCCGAACGACGCGGAAACCGCGAGCTGCGAACCCAAATAGATCTCTCCGCAGACGTATCGAAATCATGCCTACTTTCAAAGCAGAGAGAAGTCGGCAGGAACTTGTCAAATGGTTCAACAACGACACGAGTTTCGCGTTTGTCGCCCCGGGCAGTGGCACTAAAAGCGTTGTCCATCATTCCGAAGCCCGAGGGGACGGCTTTCGCCTCCTTGAGGAGGATTCGCGAGTCCAGTCCGACATCAGTAACGGGCCGAAGGATCCACCCAGCTTGGGAGTGACTGCCAACTAGCGACCGGCGCAAATACGCGCACGCCGGCAGCGATTTCCAATTATCGGAATGCCCGCTGCGATATCGTTGATCACGGTTGACTCCCCAGCCTGCTGGAAACGCCTGGTGGCGACCCGTTGAGGTCCCCGCCTTTAACAATTCCGCACCGCCTGAACAGCCGACAGTCACAAGATCGTGCTGTTGGCCTAGACACTGACGGAGTCGTGTGTCCAGGGGCTCACCGGGGGTCGCTGAACCTAGCGGCGGCTTCAGCGCGCCTTCGTGCCCGATTGCCAGTCGGTACATAAAATCAAGGCGTCTGAGCTTCTTCATCCCCCGCTTAGACCGGCGTGACGGTGCGTGCTTGAAAGGGGTAGGTGCTTCCGCCGCAGTCATCGTCAGCCTGTGTCCAGTCCGTCGGTCGTCAAACCATTCGACGCGTCTACCTGGTCATGCGGGTCTGCGATTCACCATCTCAAATTGCCGCCGGCGGGCATCCGCGGGGCGGGAGCCAAAGGGGGGCCCTTGAGTAAGTTCACCGAATTCATGTACCAGACCGCGCAGTCCAGTTCGAATGGTCTGATAACTGGGGAGCCGAACTGCCCGGTCCGGCACACATGGGGTGAGGTTCACGAGCGGGCCCGTCGTATCGCGGGCGGCTTGGCCAGCGGAGGCGTCGGCCCCGGTGATGCCGTACCGGTGCTGGCCGGTGCCCCGGCCGAGATCGCGCCGACCAGCCAGGGCATCTGGATGCGCGGTGCCAGCCTCACGATGCTCCACCAGCCCACTCCGCGCACCGATCTCATACGGTGGGCCGAGGAGACCACCGCCGTCATCAAGATGATCGGCGCCAAAACGGTGCTCATCTCTGACCCGTTCATGGCCGCGGCCCCGTTGCTGTCCGAGCTGGGCATGCGGGTGTTGACGATCCAGCGGCTGCTCGGAAGCCGCCCGATTGTTCCTGTCCCAACCGATGAAGACGATGTCGCGCTTCTTCAGCTGACATCCGGTTCTACGGGGTCGCCCAAGGCGGTGCGGATCACCCACCGCAATGTCGTCGCCAACGCCGAGGCGATGTTCGTCGGCGCAAAGGTCGACCTGGGCGTCGACGTGATCGTAAGCTGGCTACCCCTGTTCCATGACATGGGCATGACCGGGTTCTTAACCGTGCCAATGTATTTCGGTACAGAACTCGTCAAGGTCACGCCGATGGACTTCTTGCGCGACACCCTGCTGTGGGCCAAGCTCATCGACAAGTACAAGGGCACCATGACCGCTGCGCCCAACTTCGCCTACACCCTGCTCGCCAAACGCCTTCGCAGCCTGGCTGAGCCCGGCCAGTTCGACCTGTCCAGCCTGCGATGGGCGCTGTCGGGCGCCGAGCAGGTCGAACCCGACGACGTCGAAGACTTCTGCGAAGCGGGCAAGCCGTTCGGATTACACCGGGAGGCGATCTTGCCTGCCTACGGCATGGCCGAAACGACCGTGGCCGTGTCGTTCTCCGAGTGCGGCGCGGGTCTGTCTATTGATGAGGTCGACGCCGACCTACTCGCCGTGCTGCACCGGGCTGTTCCGGCGAGCAAGGGCAAAACCCGGCGACTGGCCACGCTGGGGCGCGTACTTCAGGGAGTCGAAGTGCGCATCGTCGGTGAAGACGGAGATATTCTGCCCGCCCGCGCGGTCGGCGTCATCGAGGTGCGCGGTGAGCCGGTGACACTGGGTTACCAGACGGTGGCCGGCTTCGTCGCGGTACAGGACGACCAGGGCTGGTATGACACCGGCGATCTCGGTTACCTCACCGAGACTGGTCACGTCGTCGTCTGCGGCCGAGTCAAGGACGTGATCATCATGGCTGGGCGAAACATTTACCCGACCGATATCGAGCGCGCCGCCGCGCGTGTTTCCGGGGTCCGGCCTGGAAGTGTGGTAGCGGTGCGCTTGGGAGGGGGACATGCACGAGAGACGTTTGCGGTCGCCGTTGAGTCGAACGACTGGCAGAACACGGCCCAGGTGCGGCGTATCGAACAACAGGTGGCACACGAGGTGATTGCCGAGGTGGATGTCAGGCCGCGCAACGTAGCGGTGCTCGAGCCCGGAACGATTCCCAAGACGCCATCCGGCAAGCTGCGGCGCACGCGTACGTTGACACTCGTCGGCTGAATTCGGGATACCCGACAGAGAGTAAGTTTGCGGTCGAGGGTGTACGCGAGGAGGGATGTTGGCCGACTTCGACGCCCAACCCAATCGCACGGCGCCCGCAGTGCCAGAACTCTCCGCCGCTCAGCGGGATGCGGATGAGGCCGAGCTTTACGCCGGGCTGCGTGGGGTGGCCGGAATTGTGTCCGGCGGGCGTGCGGTGATAGACCTCCTCCGGGACGTAGCGGAGTTCGCCGCGCAGGCGATTCCAGGCGCCGACGGCGTCGGCGTCGCGTTGATCGATCCGCAGTATGGTGTCTCCAGCCTTCGCACTTGGGCGGCCACAGCGATGCTTGTGCACGACATCGACACGGTGCAATACAGCGAACTGCACGAGGGCCCCTGCATCACCTGTATGGAGTCCAAACGCCCCACCGTGAGCGGATCGCTGGGCAGTGACATCCGTTGGCCGCACTTCGGTGGACGGGTGGCCCGCATGCGCATGCATTCCGCGTTAGCGCTGCCGCTGATCGTCGGCGAACACGTGATCGGTGCGATCAACGCCTATGCAGCCGCCCGCGATGCGTTCGCCGATCACGCGGTGCAGTTAGGGTCCCAATTCGCCCGATCCGCGGCCGTGTCGGTGTACAACGCCCAGTTGCTGGCCGTTGCGCATGAACGGACACTGCGATTGCAGCGGGCATTGGACAGCCGATCGGTGATCGATCAGGCGGTCGGCATCATCCGTAGCCGATCGGGCGCGGGGGCGGACGAGGCTTTTGAACGGCTCGCCCAGATCAGCCAAACCGAAAACGTCAAGCTGCACACCGTCGCCGAACGGCTGGTCGAGGAGGCCGCGCGGCGCGCCCGAGCGCCGCGTCGCTGAAGCCGCTATTACATTGGCCCGGCGCGCAATTCGTCGAGCTCCGCCACGATGAGCAGCCGCGAGTAGGGGTCGGTCATCAATCTTCGGGCAACATCCGTCAGGTGTGCGCCGTTTGCTCGCGCATAGGTCCGCAAGAGCTTGAAGGCGTCTTCGACGGGCACGTCCAGCAGTTGGCGAAGTAAACCCTTGGCCTGCTCGACAACGACGCGACCAGTCAGCGCCAAGCGTAGTTGCGGCATCACCGACGACGGTGTGGGCGGGTGTTCTTGAAGGATCGCCACGCATGCGATGTGCGTCAGGGTTTTGCCGACGAGCAGGTCAGCGTCGTTGAGCTCGCCGCGTCGGGTCCCGAACAAGCCGAGCGCGCCCAGTACGATGCCGGCGGCACGCATCGGGACCGCGTGCACCGACGCGAAGCCGGCATCGACGGCGACCGGAACGAACCGTGGCCACCGCTCCAACGCCCCTTGAACGTCGGCGACCGACACCGCTTGGCCGGTGCTGTAGCAGTCCACGCACGGACCTTCGTCGGCTTGCAGCTGGAACAGCTCCAGCTCGCGGGCCTGCTCCGAGGTGGCGGCCAGCAGGCGGAGCCGGTTCAATGGGTCGGCGAGCAGAAATCCCGCCGCTTCGATGTCGAGCAACTCGGTACATCGCTCTGTCAGCCCGGTCAACAGGTCGACCACATCGAAATCGTCGAGCAGGTTATCGACGATCGATACGACGGCATCCAGCACGCGGGTTTCGCGAGGGGCCCCAGTCACGCTGTCCTCCTTCCTGACTCTCCTGGCAGTCAAGGCGCATCAGTCCGCCTCGAGTCGCAGACGGCGATCGAGGATGGCGCGGGCTACATCGGTGGCGCTGCGGCCGGTGGCGTAGGCATGGGCCCGCAGCCGGACCAGCGCCTCGGCCGGCTCCACTTCGAGTTGGGCGACGAGCATTCCGGTCGCCTGGCTGACCTCCACGCGACTCAACGCATTCAGCTCGGCCCAGGCGTTGCTCCTAGGGTCTGCGACCGCGGCCTGCAGGTCGGCGTCCAAAAGATCCAGTAGTGGAATTCCTGCGAACTCCGCGGCGGCGACAGCACTGGCCAGCTCATTGCCTGGGAGCGGACCCGGCTGCGCGCGGAAGAGATCCAGCGCACCAACAAACTCACCGGCAACCACGACCGGTATGGCATATACACCCCTGATTTGGTTCGCAAGCATGGCGGCACCATAGACGGGCCAGCGAGCCTCCTCGGGATCGGCGAGGTCGACGACCAGGACCGGGATCCGCCGCGCGACGGAATCCAAGCATGGTCCCTCTCCGAGGATGAACTGAAGTTCGTCGTACCTACGGGCAGGCTCGCCGCTGGCTCCAAGTGTTCCGCTGCTCGCGCCGTCGAAGACGATCGAGATCGCGGCTGCGTCAACGTCGAGCAGCACTACACAGGCCTCGCACAATCGGTCCGCGGCCTCCGTCCCGCGCCGGCCTTCGACAGCAGCGCGGAGTTGCTCGTGGATTGCCACATTTAGCCGAACAGGGGCCGGGCGGCCGCATCGGTGCCCACGTGGCTCGTCGGGGACGTCATCCCGTCAGCCTTTCACTAGTTCGCCGTTTTTACGAGTGCCACAGTTCGGAACATGCAGTAGAGAAGGTGCCGCTGTCGGAGATCCGGGAGCGTGACACGCTCGAAGATCCGACGTCTGGCAGGTGGATCACAGTCACGCAAACGCCGACGACACCGCGAGCGGGCCTCATCGCGTCTACTACGGCTACGGCGTGAAGAGATCGATTCGCGATACGTTATCGGTCTGGTCAATCGGGTACGGGAGTAATCGAAACAATGGCGAAACAGTCGCAGCAAGATGAAAATCGTTGCGTTGCAAGTCGATCAGAGGGCATCAGCGGTGAGCAGGTCGAATTCGGCGCTCGCGTGAGTTGTTTCGGGCAAGTATCGCTGTCGATAAACCCCGCCGCTTCGCATCTCTGCCCGCTAACGATCGCGTCACCGCTTCCCCCGTGATCCGAAACCTGTTCTCCGAGGCTGTTTCTGGCGCGTCGTCAGAGGAGGCCGACAGAAACCGGTCCGGCAACGCCAATTTGCAGATGGTGCGCACGGTGAGCAGGTACTGACGAACCAACGGGCCCGTCGTATAAGGCAGGTCGTAAGCGACGCACAACGCGCGGACCTGCGCGGCAATCTCAGGGTATCGATTACTCGGCAAATCGGGGAAGAGATGGTGTTCGATTTGATAGCAGAGGTTTCCACTCATGAATGCCATGACCGGCCCGGCGTTGAAGTTCGCCGTACCCAGCATTTGGCGCAGATACCATTCGGCCTTCGTCTCACCGTCGAGGACCGACTCGGTGAACTTTTCCGCACCATCCGTGAAGTGACCGCAGACAATGACTAGATACGCCCAGGCATTGCGAAGTCCGTTGGCCACCACGTTAGCCCCCAGGGTCCGTCGCCACCGCCCGCGGCTCAGCGCAGGGAACAGCACATAGTCCTTGCCGACCTGTCGAGCGATCTTGCAGCGGAGGGCTTTTGCGTGGGCGGATTTGCCGGCATCGGTACTCTCGCGTTCCTGCACTGCATACAGGCAATGCAAAGCCACGCCCCATTCGAACAGAAGGGCCAGCAGCACCGCGCGCAACGGCTGGGCCAGCGCGCCCGGCTGCCAAGCATCGTCGCGGGTGACGCGCATGATGCCGAACCCGAGGTCATCGTCGATGCCGACTACGTTCGCGAAGACATGGTGTCGGTAGTTGTGAGAGTGCTGCCACTGCGCCGAGAGACCGGCCATGTCCCACTCCCACGTACTGGAATGGATTTCCGGATCGTTCATCCAATCCCACTGACCGTGGCTGATGTTATGGCCGAGCTCCATATTCTCGATGCACTTGGCCGCGGCTAGAGCCGCCGTCCCGACGGCCCATCCGCGCTTGCCTCTGCTCGTGGCGATGACCAGCCGCGCCGCAATTTCGAGGCAACGCTGAAAAGCAATGGCGCGCACGATGTATGCGCGGTCCTTAGTGCCGCGCGACACCTCAATATCGCAACGGATCGCTTCCAGTTCGGCCGCGAACGCCTCAAGATCTTCGTCACTCAAATGAGCGTATTCAGGTACTTCGGTAATAGCCATTGGAATCAACGTGATTCGCGCGTACTGAGCGGCCTCTGTGCGCCGACACACAGCCAGGGAAGTTTTGCGAACCGCAGCATGGGCAGGTACGTCCGATCTATGGGTGGTCAGTCGCCCGCGAGACGGGACGATAGCCGCAAGCTCAAATAAGCCGGGAAATTCTCGATCAGCAGAACTACTGCGGCATCGGGCGACGAGTTTGATCTCGTCGGCCGCGAATACGGCTGCACTACTGCGGCGGTTACCGTCGTTGCCCCTCGTCACCGGAGTCTGACCGTACGGCAGCCTGCCCGGCCCTTAAGGGTCCGGTGGGCGTTGAGCCATCTGCTTGATACACCTGCCTTAATGGCTCTACGCCGTGAACCCTGACCGTAGGCGTCCGGGACACACTCATGCAACACGCTGGTGCGCGGTCGACTCCGAGGCTACATGAGCCTGCAAATCCCCGCGATGTGCATGGCAGGTGGTGATCGAAACGAGATTGCCGGGCCAACGGAAAGCTACACGTGCTCACCCGGCGGGAGGGGCACGCCAAGCGCCAACACAGCGACGTCGTCCTCGACCCCAGAACCAAGGCCGTCGAGCAATGTGTGAACAGCTTCGACGATGGCTGACGCCGTCGCTGGCGCATGGGATGCTGCGAAGCGTAGTAGGGCGCCCCGATCGTCAAATCGTTCGCGACCGACACCGGTGCTGGCCTCGGTGAGTCCGTCTGTGTAGAGCACCAGCGTGTCGCCGGGCCCGAGGTGGAAACGGGTGGCCACGAATCGCGGCTCTTTAACGAGGCCGACGGCGTGACCACCGATGCAATCTATGTAGCGGGCGGCGCCGTCGCCGTGCAAGTGCAACGGAGGTAGATGCCCGCCACTGCCAAGCTCGACATCAAAGCCATCACCGCGCCTGGTGAGATTGCCATAGATCACGGTGCAGAAGCTCTCGTTCCGGGTGCCAAGCTTCTGCCCGAGGACGGCGTGGAGATTGTGCAGAACTTGGTCCGGGTCGTCGTCGGATACAGCGGCCGAGCGCAGCACATACCTGGTCAATCCAGTGACGACCGCCGCCTCGACCCCCTTGCCGACGACATCACCGAGGAAGAAGCCCCACTTGGTGCGGGACAGTGGAAACAGATCGTAAAAGTCGCCACCGACATCGTCATCGGACGCGGTGTAGTAATAGTCGGCTGCGTCCAACCCGTTCGGAGGCGAGAGCACCGGCGGCAGGAGCGAGCGTCGCAGCGTGTCGGCAAACGCCCGTACCCGGTCGTGCTCGGCCTCGGCCCGCCGCCGCTCTTCCAAAAGCTCTCGTTCGTACGCGCGGCGATCTGCCGCATCGACGGCGCTGATTCGCAGCAACTCCACCTGCCCGCGCGGACCCGCCTTGACGTTGGCAATAAGAAACATAGGCAGGCGTACCCCGTCGGCTGTCACCAGGTCAACTGTGACACCGCTGAGCTCACCGCTCATGCGGAGCAATGGCTCGAAATGGGTCTCGTAGTGGATGCGTCCCCCGGGGGTGAAGAGATCGCTTAATGACTTGCTCTGCAAGGTATTTCGCTCATAGCGCAACCACCGGACCATCGTATCGTTGGCCCGGATGATTCGACCGTCAGGGTGCGCGATGAGGTGGCCACATGGACTGTGTTCCCAGAAGTCGTCCAGGTTGGGCTCGGTCACCCGCATCGAACGAAAGCCAAAATCGCAGAAGCGGTGGCATCCGGGGCACTCACTTGGGGGCAATGGCCAGTTGCATCGAGAGTGACCAGTCGACTGTCCGGGATATGTTCGTGGACATAGTTGCCGACCTCACGCGGTGCGATCGCGTCGCGTGCGCACTCAATCACTAACGTGGGAACCGGGATCTGTGCAAAGTCGTCTCGGTTGTCGGAAAGGAATGTGGCGCGGGCGAATACGCGCGCATGCGCGGGGTTGTTGCGGCAGAAGGTCTCGACCAGTTCGGCCTGCAGGTCTGGGCGATCCGGGTTTCCCATGATTACGGGTGCCATGGTATGCGACCAGCCCAGGTAATTGAGCTCCAAGGATTCAAGGAGTTCGTCGATGTCGCACTGCGAAAACCCGCCGCGATAGCCGTCGTCATCGATGTAGCGCGGCGAAGGCGTGAGCATGATCAGCTTGGCGAATCGATCGGGCTCGGCGATGACCGCCAGGGCGCCGATCATGGCCGCGACGGAGTGCCCGACAAACACGACATCGCAAAGGTCAAGTTCACGAACGATGTCGAGAATATCGGCTGCGTATCCGGTCAGCGACGAGTACTTCTGCGGGTCCCAGCAAGCCGGATCCGACTCCCCGCAGCCGACGTGGTCGATGAGCAGCAGGCGGAGGTCCCGCTGCAGCCGGTCGACGACCCGACGCCACAGCTGCTGATCGCAGCCGAACCCATGTGCGAGGAGAATCAGTGGCCCGTCTGGGGCGCCAACGATCTTGATGTTGTTCCTGGCGTAGACGTCCACGCATCCACTGTAAGCGCCCCTTGCGGAGCGCACCGCCGGGCGGTGATGGTGCTCGTCCGCCGCCGGCGAGAACCCGGAGAAACCACGCCCGGTGAGATCAATCCCAGAAACGGATCTTCTTCCAACTTTTTTCGTCGCCCGAAACATCGGACCACTCGTCGCGCGCATACTTGTGCGCTCGCTTAACGCCACCGCGAATGACGTCCAGCGAGCCATCGCTGTGCCTACGGTAGGCGTCGCCGAACCGCATATACCTTTCGATTGCTCCGTCTGGCAGAGTCACGGTAACTGTCATGGTTGAACCTCCAAAATCGCCGGCAAATGCCGGCAGTCGTCATTCTGACAACATTGAATAGCGTTGACGGGCGATGCCATGCGTCCGCCAGACGTGACCGGCCGGGCTATGCTGAGTACCTCGGGCCCAGCCGAAATCATTGCCGCACAATCGATAACGTCGTGCGTGCTGCGCGTAGAGATGACCGCCAAGGTGGTTCCGCACCCGATTACTGTCCACTCCGTCCGCGTGCAGTGCGTCGTACCCGCGGCCCGTTTCCGGATCCCTCATCGGCTCTCCCGCGTCGTTGTCGCCCATGAAGTCCTCAAGGGCGGGTTCGTCAACCCAGTCACCTGAATCGTCCATCCGATTTCGGCATGCGCCGGTCAGAGCCTGCGGGTCATTCAAAATCGCAATGCGAGCCGGGTCAGACCGTTCAGTGTTCGGTTTGGACCTCGATCTCGGGTCAGAAACAACAAGCACCCATGCCAGATCTTCGGTGCTGTAACCGTACTCGGGCAGCGGCTCGGCGGACCGCGCATGCGTTAAAGTGCCGCGCCAATCGCTTAGCCGCAGCAGATGATCGAAGATCGGAGCTGGTGACGTCGTGGTCATGCCCGTACCCGTCGCTGAGCTAGGACTCGACGCGCCACGGCCACCCATCGGACATTTGCACGACGACTGACGTTGGCGCCATGGGCGGCCCAACCCGGAGGTCCGCGCAGCACCGAACCACAGCAGCCCGCATCGCACTGATGGGCAGGCACTCAGGATGCCGAAACTCGGGTCATGAGAAAATCCTCGCCCCCCAATGGGATCCGTCGGTTTATGAAGTGGAGCCAAAGCGCTCAAGGCGATCCCAACTGCGGTTGGCACCGGCGTCTCCGGCGTGAGCGGTTGCTCAGTGCAGCCAGCTCAGACGGCTGACTCATCCCGGACTAGCTGGGCTTCTGTTACTTCGACGATACACCTCCAAACGCTCGATGACGTCCACGCGCTCCATGACACCGAGAGTAGGGGCACCGCAGCCTTCCGCTCTGGATCCATCCAGACGTCCCCTGATCACGAGATGCAGTTCAACACAACACTTTTCGGTTCACAGACCGGGTTGTATAAGGTGTTGATCACGTGGTCTATCGGTGCGGTGATGACCGCACGCCATCGCTTAGCCGACGGCGGTCGCTGAAGGCGCCCCCGGAAGCCGCTTCATGACTTCCAGGGGCTAAGCGACACGGCATCCCCGGGGCAACCGCTTGCCTAACAAACGGGCGTACCCGCCATCACCCCGACGAAACGGTGAGAACTGCCAGCAATAATTTAGACTGACTGGCCACCAGCTTCGACTACTTATCGAGACCAACTGCCATACAACAGCTTTCAAAATCGATTTCTCCGACGTCGAATCGCGGCGCACCTCAGCAGCGGGATCGGAAATCGGCGGCGGCTATGCGTCTCACCAAATATGAGCTAACCTCGGACTAGGGTTGACCGGACAGCCTGCGGACACGCCGGACGGCGCATCAACCACCAGGTTTCTTCGCATTCATCATGGATCCTGACCGATGGCTAGCGCCACCTTTTCGATTCGATCGACGCGTCCCAAGCCCGCTTTTGGACCCACGATCGAAATGAGATCGCGCTGGGCTATTGTCGTCAGCCCATTTGTCCGACGCAGTCGGGGAGCTCACGGTGGGAGCGGCCGAAAGTTTACTGCTTTCGGTAGAATTCGAGGTCGAGGACGGGCTCGATCAACTAGTCAGACGCGGGCTAGACCCAATCCGGTTCCCTCGACTTTCAGGCATCCGGGTACTTGCTCACCGGAATCGTCCCCAACCCGGTTGCGACGTGGCCGTCACTCAGAGTTTGGACTGCACTCGTGTCACCGGTGGTCGTTATGTCATCGGGCGCCCGCCGCGCTTCTCTCTGGCCAAAGCCGCGACATTGTCGGGACAGCCGCCTCGGAAGCAGCGTGGACCGCTGTGACCTTCAGGGACTTCGACGCCGTCTACCAGCGCGTAATAGTATTCCATCTGCTCGGGATGGTTACCTCCACAGAACGTGCCCGTGGCCACCTGTCGCCGGTTGAGCATTGCTGCACCCCTTGGGATTTGGCACCCGGGTGCGATGAGGGCGCGATGGCTGTTCCGACCAGTTTGTTTTCGACGGCAGCACAGAACGTGGACCCATCTCATCATCGCTACCTTGACCGGTGCACTTACAGTACCTCATTTGTTCCCTGTCGAATCGAGGATCTACGTGACGGGCTCGGTGTCTTCGAGCGCGACGGCAACACATTGCCGTTTGAAGACGTGCAAGACCGGGTCCGCCAGGGAGAGCAGCAGGGCGCGGCCCAATCAACTAGTCAGACGCGGACATACCCGACCAGGGTTCCCACGACTTCGACTAGACACCGTGCTCGACGCCCTTCTCGGTAACACCGCGCCAGCAGCGCCAGCCGGCCCTATCAGGGGCTAGAACGAGGGGCACCTAGGGGTTCTCAACGAGCTGGTGTCGTCTGCCATTTGCCGCTCCTCTTGCACGGCCCGTCGTTCAGTTTAGAGCGCCATGCGATCTCGCTGCGGCTGGTTTCCGGTGACGTGAACACGGGTAAGCGCCATACCGTGACGACCGCCGAACAGCCGCCGCCAGGTGGCGACGAACAACCCCCGCAAGCCACCGAAGACGAAGATGACTCCGATGTGCAACCCTCAGAGTCCGACGATCTGAAAAGGTAGTTTGGGCCGTCCCCGGGAGAGCGCGGGAGCGGCCCGATCAACTGTTTGGACGCCGGCCACGACGATCCGGTTCCACCTCGCGGCGAGGAATTTCGGCGACGACTGCTGGAGCGGCTACCCGTTGCGGCGCTCTTCCTCGCGGCGCCGTTCGGTACGGCGCTCCTGCTCGCGGCGTGCCTGGTCGCGCGTGCCTGGTCGTGGCGCTCTCGCTCATAAGGCACATGTTTGCGACGCTTTTCGTCGCGACGTCGTTGCTCGTCTGGTTCCGGCACGGGCGACGGCGTGCCGCTTACGCTTATATCGCGGCGCGGCGGATGAGTACTCGCTCCTGGGTCAACCTGCCGCGTCTGTGGGATAACTGCGTCGAAGATGGCCACTATTTCCTCCTGGGGTAATCAGCTTTGATTGGTGCGCATTGTTGTTGGGCGGCAAGCAGAATCGAGCCGGCGGTCAGGAATGCGGGTGTTTTGCGGTCAGCTGGGTCGACGGGTAGGTTGGCGGCGAGGCGTAGCACCATCAGCGCGAGCGCCCCGCGGGTCGCGTACGGGATGATTAAGAGTTTGGCGCTGGCGTCGACGCCGCTAGCGGTCATCACATGCTGGGGTTTGCCTTCCCACCGCGGCAAGTTCAAGTTGGGTGGTCGTTGTAGTGGCGGCCAGTTGACTTCGATTGCGGTGACGCGTCCAAGCAACGGGTTAAGGCCGCGACGACGTGAGGCAATTCGATGGTGATGCGATCCACGCGCGGCCACCAGGCGCCGTCGACGGCGCGGCCCAATGTGCGGGCCACGCTTAGCCGTACAGAATCGTCCCGGCGACCGATTGCGGGCGAATAAATCATCAGGGTTGGCTAGCTTCTCTTGGCGACTGCTTGGTCGGCGGCAGCAAGAATTCGACCCGACAAGTGAAGGAAAGCGTGCTCACCACCCAGTTGGGCAGGGTGTAGACAAGTTGCCGTAACTCGACGGCGTAGTTGTGCAAGTCCTGGCGGAGCTGCGCCTCAACGGCGCGCATGAAGCCTGCACCTTGTGCAGGAGTGATCTTGGATGTGTGGTCGAGCATTGCTGCACCCCCGAGGATCTAGCACCCGGGTGCGATGAGGGCGCGATGGTTGTTCCGACCAGTTTGTTTTCGACGGCAGCACAGAACGTGGACCCATGTCATCATCGCTACCTTGACCGGTGCATCTCACCGTACCCCTATTGTTCCCTGTCGAATTGGGATCTACGCGACCGGCTCAGCGTCTTCGAGCCGCGAGAGGAACACCGTGGCGTTTGGAAGGCCTAAAGGCGCAGCTAGAGCGCGGCGCGACTACCAGCAGGTCGTAAGTGACTCCGTGTTCTTCTAAATCGGCCAATTCGCTGGCTTGGCTGAAGTGAGCGCTGGGCCGATTTCCGGACGGCGTAATGAGTGCGAGGTCCCCGACGAAGACGACGTCGTCCCACGTGGAGGCGACGGCGACGCTGGCGATCGGTGCCCCGCGATCGCGGCCGCGTCGGGCCTACCAACGCTTTGTAGGTTCACCCGTCCGAAGAACAGCAGATCCTCGCCCGGGCTGGGATCGATTGCGAAGTCGTCGGGGTCGATGCCGTGGTGGATCGTGGCGGCATAGTGTAAATCGGGGTGTCGATCAGAGTCGCTTATTGACACATACGCGGTGGTGCTGTCGTAGCGCTTGTAGACGGGAATGATCCGATCGGACGAGAAGCCGTGGATTGTGGTGATGACGGGGTGTCGGGACGAGATCGATGTATGTGAGCGGCAAGAAATAGAACCCGTTGTTAATGATGTCGAATTGTCGGCGCCCTCGAATACCGAGGCGACGTGCAGGCACTCTGCGACCTTGGCGTCGATTGTCGCATCCTCAGACCAGTCCCACGGCGCCGCTGCGTGCAGGCTGGCCGCAGTGATCGAGTCTGCAGTGGCGCAAACAGCGTGACATGATTGCCGGCTGCCACCAGCCCGTCGGTGAGCAACGACGCGAATTGCTCCCATGGCCCGTAGTGCCGAGGGGTGGTCCCCCACGCGGTCGGCGAAGCACAGCAACTCGGATCGCACTGGCAGCTTCGCGTTGATTGGGAATGATCAGGCTGCTCGGACCGAATTTCGCGTGTCCTGCGGATTCGACCGCCGCGGGTCGGGCAACATCCCTGCATAGGCGCCATCTATGCTGATCATCTTGCGGCGCTAAGCATCTCCTCGAAGGCGCTCTGCATGCAGTCGGCATAGTGGCCCGGATCGGGCAGCGCACTGCGATCCGCTGTCACACCGATGGAAACCGTTCCGTTGTAGCTGGCCACAATGTGAAAGAGATTCATTCCGCCGATCAGTGGGCCCAGCCCGGTCACCCGCAGAAGGCGAGCGCCCGCGAAGTAGATCGGATCGGTCGGGCCTGGCACGTTGCTCACTGTGGTGTTTGCGATCGCAGGGCCCGAAAAGGACACTGCGCTAGCGGCTTTCACCGTGAGTCCGATCAGCGTGGTGGGCACCGTGCCCACTAGGTCCATCAACCGGGCGCTGCTCGAGGAATCGGCGGTGTCGCGACACGCGGAGGTGTCGTCGACGATCGCCGTCAGTCGTTCGAGCGGGTCGGCGATCGCGGTTTCGAGCGCGTGGAGCCGGCCGAACAGTCGATTGCCGCCGCTACCGGTTTCGCTGCTGGACCGAATCGAAGCCGGGCATGCGGCAACGAGAGTTTCGTCGGGCAACTCTCCGTGGCTATCCAGATAGTGCCGAAGCGCACCTCCGACGTAGGCAAGGGCTACGTCGTTGATGGTCGCGTTCGGCACGCATGCCTTGATCCGCTTGAAATCGGCCAGTTCGTGAAAGCGTGCGTCAAACACGCGGTGTGGTGTGGCCGCGCCGTTGAATCGCGTGCTCGGCGCAAAGAACGAGCCCGACCCTGGGGCCAGCGTGGCCGCTAGTCCGCCGGCAATCTTGCCTGGCAACTCCGCGACGTGACGCAGCGCGCCAAGAGCGCTGGGAATCAGGACCTTGCCCGCACGCAGCGGGTGGAGCACACCGTTGATCGTTGTCCGCGCGACGAGGTCTGCCGTCGAAGGCAGAGCGCCGGGATTCCACGGCTTTTCCGGTGTTCCGGGACGCTCGCTGTCGTGCGCGAGGTCATGCATGGCGGCCATCAGCTCGACGCTTTCCATCCCGTCGACGACACAGTGGTGCAGCTTGAGTGAGATCGCGAACGATCCTTTCGGCACGCCTGGGATGGAATTCAATCCCTCGATCACGGTCATCTCCCACGGTGGCCGGCGGAGATCGAGCTGACGTCCATGAATGCGCGCGATCTGTATGCACAGCTGACGCCAGTCCCCCGGCTGGGGCAAAGCGATGTGACGCACGTGGTACTCGAGATCGAAGTTGGGATCATCAACCCAGTACGGCATGTGCAGGCTGCCGGGTAAGTCGGTCAGCCGCCGACGGAACGTCGGCGCCAAATGCAGCCGGGCATCGATCTCTTCGAGAGTGCGCTTGAAGGTGACCTTGCCGTCGGGCGCCGTCGACTGGTCATAGATCAGCAGCATCTGGATCTGCATCGGAGTCTCCGGCCTTTCGGCGCGCAACATCATGTCGTCGGTCCAGCTCAACTGCTCCATTTCGTAGATGGTTCCCCGCGGTTCCCCAAGCCACACGCAAGGCGTCGTCGCAGCTGTAAAGGATCACGCGTCGCGTCCTCAGAAAGACCCTGACCAGCACGGAGAAGCAAACCTTATTACGGCCTGGCCGATACCGTAGGCAGCAGACTCCCTCGCGCGTACGCTGCAGCGATGTCTCGAGTCGACGCTGGACAGGCAGTTCGCACCGTCCAGTCCTACCTCCGGTGGATGATTCGAGCAAAGCCTGGCGATTATTTGATTGCGCTGAGCGCCGTATCCGCGTCGACTCCGGTGATCGGGCGGCATATTCAGCCGATCAGCGGCATGGCAGCCCTCGGCGTCTGCGGCAGGACATATCTTCCCGGCATCGTGTCGGCTATGGCCAGCGCGCGGTTCGACCCGGGCGGCTACCAACTCCGACGTCAACAACTCGCCTTGACGCCGACGGTACTGACGGAGGCGTTGCAGGGCATCGTGAGCGCCGACGACCTTGCACATCCGTGGCCGTCACATCCGCAGCGGGCCCCCCTGTGGAAGGCGTCCGGGCAGCGCCGCTACGTGTATCGGTCATCTGTGCACTACGGAGATCACCCCAGCCAGCTACTCGACGTATGGCGAAGCCAGGAACACCCGGACGCTCCCGCTCCGGTGCTCGTCTACATTCCAGGCGGCGCGTGGGTATTCGGAAGCCGGACACTGCAGGGCCATGCGCTGATGGCCCATCTGGTCAGAAGAGGCTGGGTCTGTTTGTGTCTCGAATACCGGACCAGCCCGCAACATCGCTGGCCGCGTCAGATGACCGATGTGAAAGCCGCGATCGCGTGGGCGCGCGCCAACGTCGCCGAATTCGGTGGAGACCCCAATTTCATTGTCGCCGCGGGATGTTCGGCTGGCGGCCACCTGGCAACGCTGGCTGGACTCACCGCCAACGACCCGCAGTGGCAAACCGAACTACCCGCTGACGCCGACACATCCGTCGATGCAGTCGTCAGTCTGTACGGCCTCTACGACTGGCAGGACCGTTCCACTGTGCAGCGCGCACGATTCATGGAATTCCTCGAGCGTGTAGTCGTCAAGCGCTCACAGGCTCGCCACCCCGAGGTGTTTGGCGCGGCATCGCCGGTGGATCGGATCCACGAAGCCGCGCCACCCTTTCTCGTTGTCCACGGAAGCCGTGACAGCCTCATTCCTGTCGACGAGGCGCGCACATTCGTCCACACGTTGCGATCTGTGTCCGCGGCGCCCGTGGGTTATGTCGAGTTGCCAGGCGTCGGTCACGGTTTCGATCTGGTCGACGGAGCACGTACTAGTGCAGTTGTCGCCGCTATCGGACGATTTCTACGTCAGATCCACCAGGATCGATCGGCTGCCGAAGCAGGCACGACCATCTAGAGCAACGGATTGTCACCCACGACGCCACCAACCGCGCGTAAATCTCCACAGACACGGGTCTTCCCCTCGAGACTGAGCCCCGGCTGCACGACGGACTCCGCGGCGCCCTGAGATGTGCTCGGCACGTGCGCAATCCAGCGCCAACGATCCCGCGCGATTAGACGCAACCCGGGAGCAATGGGTCTGACACAGGCCGCGAGTAACTGACGTCCTTCCGCCATGCGTTAGCCGACCTAATGTGACGTCAGACCGAACAGATCTCCGACATCGCTCTGAGCTGCGGTTTTGAGTGGAACTGTAGGGGCTCGAACCCGACTGCCGAAACGCCTTGACCTGCGGAAAGACCGCACTACGCGACGCGAAACGACGTCAAAGCACGCACGGCGGCCTGCGGATACGCGATCGGTGTTGATGGCGTCAACGGCGGCGAGGTTGCTGCAATCCTCTTCTCCTCGACAACCATATGGTCATCCGCTGTCCCGACCACATAATCCGCAACACTCCGGACAGCCCGCCGCGGGCCGAGCAACCGCGCTGCGCTCCCACGGTCATCCACAGCGGCCACTGGTAGTGGCGTGGATGGCTGAGAAGCGCACCGCGGTGGCGCGCTGTCGGAAATCATGCCGCTGCGCACCGAGGCGCTTTCTAAAAAAGTGCCTCTGACCTGCGGAAATAAGTGGAGCTAAGGGGACTCGAACCCCTGACCCCCACACTGCCAGGGTGAAACCGTATGTGCTGGCTTGTGTCGGCACGTCTACTCTGCACCGATTCGTCCAAGTCGGCGGACCGTCTTCGTGCCGATCTGTCTACTGCGTGTTCGCCAGTGATCGAGAGTGTTAGGACACCGCTAGGACACGCCGAACAAGTGTTCGCGCGGCAGCGCGGAAACGGTGTTGACTGGTCGTCCGTGACACACACTCCTTCGGCCCTAGATTGGTTGCCCACCGAACTGAGCCCCGTAGCAATGCGGTTAGCTCGCGCCGACGAACTCCAACACGAACTTGCGATGCTGTGTCTCGAATGGTCGCGCCGCGCGCTCGACTTCGATCAAGTGCGGACGGACGACGGCCTGCTTTCTCTGGTCGTATCAGCGATCCGACCCATCCCGCCTGCGATCCCCATGCTCATCAGCGAAGCCGTCAACCATCTGCGGGCGGCGATTGACAATGTGGTCTTCTATCTGGTCGAGCAGGCGCGCGGATCGGCGTTGCCGCCGGGGCAAGCGGTAAAAGTCAAGATGCCGATCGTCCAGTCGGCCAGCGATCTAGCCGACTGGACGAATCGAACGTCACGGCAGGTGCCGGAGTTGGGCTCGAATACCGACCTCCATTCGCGGATTGAAAGCTTGCAGCCTTACCGCAGCCCAGCCGTGGTGACCTCGCTACCCATTGAGCTCGCCACGGTAATGGGCGTGTCCGATCTCAACGGGGTACATCCGTTGTTGTTGCTCCAGGGCTATTCGAACGAGGACAAACACCGCATCATCCGGCCCGCTATCTGGCGTGCAGTCGTGACCCGGGATGACCGACCGTTCACGGCGCAGAACCTGCAATGGCGAGAGGTCCAGGTCGGCGACGTCGTCTCCAGCGGCGTGCGAGAAGGCAATCCGGTGGAGGTCGAATCACGGACGGCGGTATTCGTCCAACGTCCGGACGGCCAAGTGTGGGTAGGCCCGGGATCGGAGCTGTCCCAGATTCACGATTTCGTCGCGGACATCCTCATCCCGACTCTCGTCACGGGCGCGCCTGCCACGCCTGCGCTACCCCGGCAGATCGACCTGAGCGACACCGGCGAAACAGATGAGCACCGGATCGGAACTGGATTGGGCGAATCTGCACATAGCCGCGCCGGCCGCGAGGCAGTAGCTCAGGTGCTTGCCGACGATTCACCGCCACGCGTATTGCCGATGCCCGAGTAGCTAGGAGAGCATGCGATGTTCGACGCGCACGTACTCAAGGTGTTGATCTCCTCGCCAGGAGACACCGCCGAGGAGGTGGACGCGGTCAAACAGGCTCTTCACGGTTGGAATGGCGACAGGGCCGAGTCAGCCGAAGTGATTCTCCTGCCCCGTCATTGGAGGTCAGATGCCATCCCCCGTGTCGGTGTCGGCAGCGGTCAGGGGGTGATCAACGAGCAGTTAGTAGATGGTGCCGACATCGTCATCGCGCTGTTCGATAGCCGCCTCGGGCAGGCAACCGCGGACGCCGTTTCTGGCACAGCAGAGGAGATTCAACGCGCGATCGATGCGGGCAAACATGTCCACGTCTGGTTCTCCAACGAACCAATAAGCCGCTCGGCGGACTTGCGCCAGGTGGCCGCACTCAACGAATTCCGAGCCGGGCTCGAGAGTCAGGGGCTGTTGGGTGAGTACGACAGCCCAGCCGACCTGGCCTATAAGGTGCGCAGCGCCATCGAAGGTGACCTCGCTCAGATGGGCCTGGGCCAAACCGGTATACGCCGAGATGCGGCGGAGCGCGCTCGCCCACGGGCGAGGCGTGCTGGCGACTCGTTGGTAGTCGAGAATAGAAGTAACAGCGTTACTGCCCAACAGTTTTGGTTCGACATTGCCGGTGTCTGGCCTGCCAGTTGGGGCGACATGGGAGACGACGAACCCGTACATCTCATGTACGAGCGCGAGCCGATCGACCTGCTACCCGACTCGCAGGTGGATTGGCCAATGATGGTGTTTGGGCAGAGCCCGCCGCAGTTGAAGGTGACGATGCACTGGCAAGAGGATGATGAACCTCGTGAGGAAACTCAGATCGTCGCATTGTGATCTACGTTGCGGCTACGCCGCCGCGCCCGTCGTGCGAATCGACCTGGGCATGCCGCCGTTGCGGACGCTAAACCAACGACGGTAGGCGTCAGCCAGGGATCCGCCTGTGACCCATGCGCTGGAACAGGTCCTCGAGCGGCTCACTGGTGTCTTCCAGTGCTTCGCGGACCGACGATTTGGCTAAGTCGAGCCCCCAGTCGGTTTCGCCGATTCGTACCACCGCGATTGCCCGCCGAATCACGTTGGAGTGGTCAGCCGCGTAGCGGGCCAGCCCTTGCCACTTGTCGCGAGAATCACCGTGGTCTAGGTGTGGGTCGATGATGTCGACCACCAGCTCACCGTCGATGTCGCGCACGAAGATGAAATCTGGATGCATGAGATTGAGCTGCCGCTTCGCACCAGAGCCCTTGAAGTAGGGGACCGATAAGGCAGCCCTCCCGGAGCCAGGATTGCGATACCAGCCGACAACATTCCGCGACGGATCCAACTCGAGTTCGAGCGCGGCATCCTCCCAGCTATTGCCGCTTCCTGGATACCGCCAGTCGCCATCTCTCTCGAACGCCCACACATGCTTCTCGAAGAGAGGGTAGTTAGTGATCTCGACCTCGGTGCCCTTCTTGCGGGCCTTCTGAGTGGCGACCCGGCCAGGGTTGACCAGCACCAACTCTCCGTCCACTGGTTTCGTCGGCGGGAACCAGATCGCCTTGAACTGCTCGGCAAGCCCGAGGGTCTCGACGCGGTCCTCGTAGTCCTTCTGCATCTCCTCGATCTTGCTGGCCGCGATCGCGTTGAGCATCTTCTTGATGTCGGCGATTTCCGCGACGGCTGCGACACGCATCTTGGCCTTCTTCCCGGGCACCCCGTCGGACATCAGCGCGTCGTAGTACCAAGACCCGGTGCCGCCGGGCAGTCGGCGCTTTGCGTCCTCGAAGTAGCCGTCAAGGTCTCGGAAGTGAACGGCTTTGCTTCTGGTGTCGCCGTCCCCGTCCTCGTCGCCGCCAGCTCCCGCATACTGAAAATCACGGCGATGGGTGTCGATCTCGAGAAGGTCTTTCACGCGCTGGTCGACTTGCTTTTTGTTGGCACCGTCGACTCGTCGCATTTCGGCGACCAGAAGACCTCGAAGAACATCTTCGGGAGTGTCCTCATCGTCCTCGATGCTGACGATCTTCTTGTCGACAAGCCGTTCCGCCAGGTCGGACGCGCGTTCGACGTCGTCCGGGTAGTCCTGCTTGGGCTTGGTGTACTTCGGCAGTCCATTAATCTTCTTGAATGCCTCAGCAGACACTGCCGGGTTTAGGTCCGTCGGCTCGCTAGCCAGCTCAACCACCGAACCACCTTCAGTGTCCTTGGCGATCTCGTCGACAACCCTCTTCACCTCGGTCTGGCTGTAGTACGGCAGATAGAGCATCACACTCTCCAGCCGTGGGTCAGGTGCGTGCGTCGCACCCGGCGTACGGATCATCCGGCCGACGAGCTGCGCGATTGTTGTCGCATCCTTCGCAGGACGCAGCGACACCATCACTTCAGCGCGCGGACAGTCCCAGCCGGTGGTGAGCGCCTCCTTAAAAAAGACGACACGAATCCATGTATCCGCCTCGATCTGCTCGGCCGCGACCTTCCTAAGCGTCATGTCGCCAGCCTTGATATTGCCGTCGTCGCCGAAGGCGTGGGCGAATGCGTTTTCAGGGAGTGCGGCTCCGGTCAGTTCGGCCCACTTGTCGGCAATGGTTTTCATCCGCTCGCCGAGCTCGGCCTTCGAGATTGAGTTCTCAACCTGAACGACCATCGCTGGCAAAACGTGCTGGAAGCCGCTTTCTTCAGCTTCTTTCCACCACCCCTGAGACCGGAATAGGTCCTCGGTACCCGACTCCAGCAGCGTGTGGTGCGCCTTTTGGTTCTCCTCGGCGAACTCCACCCGTACCCGGGCCTTCAGCAGGCCTTCGTCCTGGACCTCTTGGACATCGACCTTGTGCTCGGGCGTTAGCCGGTCGGACGCCACCATCGCCTTCTTGAAGTTCTCAGGTGTCGCCGTCATGACGAGCGCAACGGGAGCGGCCGGATGCGCGGCTCCGTCGTAGAGGTTCTTGCCGCCTTCAAGGCAGGTCTTAATGATGGTGTCGCGGTCGCCGTTCGACTTCTCCTTGCCGATGCCCTTGTGGGCTTCGTCGATCACGAGCAGAAAGTCGTCGCCGTGATCGCGAACCGTTTTGGAGATTGCATGCCACAGTGCGTTTTTCTTGCCCTTCGACTCGTTCGGCCACCATGACGAGGCTGACGACGTCAGTTGTTGGATATGGGCGAAGGTCACTGTGCCGGCGGCGAGGACTTCCTCATCGTAGGCATCATCGATGACTATCAGATTCTTGCCATACGACAGATGATCGCCGTATCGGTCCATCTTGTCCGCTGACTGCCTGTTCAGCGACGGGCTATCGGTCAGCCAGAGCACCCGGAGGGCTGGGCGTTCCTGAGTTTCGTTGCTGCCGTCCAGGAGTCCTTCGATCACCTGAGTCGCCATCACGGTCTTCCCTGAGCCCGTCGGGGCATGGAGCATGACGGCCGAGTGGTCGTCGTCCTCAGCCCAGTTGCCGTATGCCTCGTCGAGCGCCCTCAGGACACGACGTACAGCCTTCTTCTGGAAGTTTTTCAGCGGGACCTTCACAGTTCGTCCTTCAGGTCGATCACGTTTGCGCGGAAGTTCTTCAAGTAATGGCGGTACAGCCGCGTCGTGTGTGCCGGGTCCGCCCCTGTTTCCTCGAGGCTCCGGTGAAACTCATCGGTCGAGTCAGAGACGATAAACACGTGCCGGGGCGGGTCGCCCGCCTCGGCACGAGCTTTCAGCGCATCGGCGAAGGCAGCTCGTCCCTTGTTGCGGAACAGAACTCCGTATGTCGCACCGGCGGGGAGCGCCCAGCCGCAGCGTGACTCTTTCTCGATCACGGGGCCTTCAGCGCCACCGATCAGCCACAGCAGATGCGCGATTCGATCGAAGGACTGCTTCGCCTCCACGGTCTCCGGATCCAGGTAAGCGAGATCGTAGAAGCGCGCGTTCTCTTCGAAGCCGTCCCTCATGGGGAATGGGTCCGGCACATCCGCGCCGCGAATCTGGTACTTCCCCTGGATCTCGTCACCCTCCGGCGTCTGTCCAGTGATAGCCGCCCGGATACGCGGCTTGGTGATGTACTCGCAGATCCCGAGGGCTTCCCAGCTTTCGTCTCCCGGATGGAGGCCCTTGGCGGCAAGCGACGCCTGTTCGCCTACCGACACTTCGTTGTTCGTGACGAGGATTGAGCGACGGCGGCCGTTGTCTTGCTTGTTGAGCCGCATCACTGCATGGGTGGTTGTACCTGACCCAGAGAAAAAATCTAGGATGAGCGCGTCCCGCTTATTTCCAACGGCGAAGCGGATTGTGTCTTCAACGGCGTATAGGGACTTGCTGTAGTCGAAGCGCCGGCCAGGAAGCATTCTTCCGAGCACATTCGTTCCGCCGGTTTCGGCGTTGTGAGACTTTTGGTGCCAGACCCGCTTCGGGCGGACTGTGGTCTCGGAATCTTTTGTCAAGTACCCCTGGACGTGTCCATCGTCCGCGTACCCAGTGATCGTGACCTGCCCGCTCTCGATCTTCTCGATAGTTCCTGTCGGCAGGTACTGGACATTGCCCTTCTTTTCGGCGGGTTTCCAGTTGTAGACGCGGGCGTACCCCTTCGCCCAGTTGGCTCGGAGCTGGTCTGGGGTCAGGCCCCACAGCGTCTCGCGTTTCTTGGAGTCGAGCGGCCAGATCGCAACTGTCCCCTTCGGCACTTCCACCTTGTGGCGATCTACGTCGTCGTCGAGCGCCTCACCAACCGAATGCAGGTGGCCGGTCTCCTCGTCGACAAATATTCCGTAGAACTGATTAGGTCGTGCGCCACGCTTGCTTGACGGTTCTCGCCGACGGAGCCCCAGCCACTCAATTGGTTCTGGTGGAGCCTCCTGCTGGACCTCGTCTTCGGCTTCCTGCTCGTCTTCGGGCTTCTCCTCATCATCGGTTACTGAGTAACCCGGCAGCATGTTGCTCGCCCCGTGCACGATCGCTGCGTTGCCGATCAGTACGTAGAAAATGTGCTCTTCAACGCGCGAGAAGCTGCGCTGACGGGCCGCGCCCTTGGCACTGATGACACTTGTCACCATCGCGATGGGACAGCCTGTGAAGATTTGTTCTAGGAGCAGCCCGAGACGCAGGAATTCCTTCTCGTCGATGGTGACGATGAGAACCGAGTCATCCGGAGCCAGGAGACGCCGCGCGAGTTTTAGGCGCTTCTCCATGAATGACAACCACAGCGAATGCCGATAGATGTCGTCCCGGTCGACGTAGTCGTTGTTGTACTTCCAGTCTTTCGCACCCGAGTTGTACGGCGGGTCGATATAGATCGCGTCGACCTGACCCTCGTACGCGTAGAGCAGAGTCTCGAGTGCATGGAAGTTCTCGCCGTTGATCACTATGTGGAACGGCTTGGTCGGGCTGCCGTCCTCGTCAACCGCTCCCAGCACCTCACCCGCAGGCACCATCCCGGGGAAGATCGGGTCTCCGAATCGAGCGATCGGCACGAGACTTTCGACAGATTCGGCGATAATTTCGCCGTCAGCTCGGAAGTGCTCGTCGACAGGTTGCAGGGTCGCCTTATCCTCGTCGGTCGCGAGGACGCGAAACGCATTCTTCGGTCCTGGTGCAGCGCGCAGCGTGGCGTACCGGTCTTCGCGGATCGGCTGACCATGCAAGACAACGGATTCCGGCTTATGTTTCTCGAAAACTAGTCCGTACTCAGCGCGACCGCGAAGACGCTCGAAGGCTGCTGCGATCCGGCGGCGAAGCTGCGGGTCTTCGATAGCGGCGATGTCCATGTCGATCGCGTTGGTGGACTGGTGGCCGTCATTTACTACGACGCCGTCCGGAGACGTCGCGTCTTCTGTTGCCATCTACTTAATCCCTCGTCCTGCTCTCTTGCCGGTTGCCGACCCGTCGCTCCACGTCAGAATTCTGACGGCGATGAATCACGGATTGCGGTGTACCCCCCGTCGGCCGGCAGTCGGATGAAGGTCCGTTCAAAACCCTAGCTTGGCGCCGCGCAGTGAACTGCCGTTTAGGTTGCTGCCTGGCATCTTGCCTCACCAATTGGTCAGAACCTGGGAGTGTCGCGGCGTCGCCCCGCGCGCCGATCTTGACTAGGTCATGCTGACTCGGGATCCGGCCCGCCGATGTTAGACCACGGTTCGTCGTCGTAATGGAGCGCCGCGGCGCTGAAGGAAGCAGGTTGCGCTGCGACATCACCGACCGGCAAGGTCGCCCGCTCGCGCTCGGCGATCACCTGATGGCCCGCGCCGCCAGGCAGTGACCGCAACAGGTCATCGGTGCCGCCGAGCGAGGCAATCCGCTCAATGAGTCTCGCGGCCTCGTTCGCGAACTCGACGTTATCGGTGATCCTCGCCCCCACCGCGACGCGGGCCGGCGGATCGAGGCCGTAAAGCTTGGCCAGGCTGTCGAGAGTGCGTAGCACGATGCGCGCGGCGTCGGTGTCAGCGGACGTCGCGGCGGGCCAGAAGCTAGACAGCACGCTCTCAAGGCGCGCAGAGTGCACCGCCCGCAATTCGTCAATTGACTCGGCCTCGCGGCGCGCGAGCAGGCGCGATACGGCATGTCGTGCGCCGCTTTCGTCGCTGTAGTCGAGCGCCTCGGCGATCTGAGCATAGGTCTGTCCCTGCACCCGTAGCTCGACCGCCCGCATGGCTCGCTGACGCTCGTCGGGCTGGCGCACGGCGTTATTGGTCATCGGTGTGTCTCCGTTCGGTTCGGACGGCCATTGATCGGACACCGGGATAGTCAGAGCACCAGCGGCACGCGGGCATTGTTGGCAGCAGCCAGGCGCATGTCGTCGGCGTCACCTAGGCCGACGTAGTTGCGACCGGCGATCTTCATCAGGTACACGCGGCCTATGTGGTACAGCGCGATCAGCCGCTCGGTTTTGCAGTCGAGCGAGCCGGGCACCCGCCGCCTGATCACAGCCCAGGGGTGCAGATCCTCGCCGCCCGCGTCGGTAAGCGCAGCCAGGATCGCGGCGTCGATCGGGTCATCGGTCGGTTCGGTGGTCTCGGCGTAGATGGTCATCTCAGTCTCCTCGATTGGTTTGGTCCGTCATGGGTCGCGACTGGTGAGCTGTGGGTCGGTGACGCTGCTCCGGCGGCGTCAGGGCCGTCTACGTCATCGCCGCACCGCCTTGCTTAGGGGTTGGCGCCCCTTGGCACCGGGGGTAGGCACCCAATAACCACAGGTCAGTCGGGGCTTGGCACCCTTGGCACCCTGTCGCACTCCCCCGCAGCCTCTCAACTGTCGTCAGACAGTTAGCTAGAGAAGTGAATCGGGCGACTTCGTACAGCACTCTCAGGTAGCGAGGTTTCGCGCCAGGGGTGCCAAGGTGTGCCAAGGGTGCCAAGCCCCCTGCGAGCTGGGCAAACGTCAGCGCCGGCGGTGCCAATCCTGGTGCCAAGGGTGCCAACCCCTCACCCACGGTCAGGCGCCTTTATCCGGTACTCGATAACGTTTTGAGCAGCGCGTTCGACCTTGCGGCGCTCGATGGTGCCGTTACCGAGCAGCGCCAGCAGCGCGTCGGGGAGGTCACGGCGCATCTTCCCCGTTACCGAACGGGTCACCGCACCCTGCGAGACCCAAGTGGTTTGCTCGCCGAGGTATCGGGTGACGCGGTTCATCACGGTGTGCAGCGCGGCGGCGTGCCGGGCATCGTCGGCAGCGGCCAGCCGGTGCCCATCGATCTGTCCCTGTCGCACCGCGTCACGCTCAGCAGCCGAGCCGGACTCGGCGCCGACGACGCGGGCCACCGCCGACGAAACCTCGATCAGCCGTTCGGCCCGCTGCCAGTCCTCGGAACCGACGTAGGTCCGGTTGTGCAACACCGCGAGCGCGGCGGCGACCTTGAGCTGAGCGAGCAGGCGGTGACCGGCCAGCGGGTCGGCGCTCCGCCCGAACGGGTCGGCGTCCTTGGCCGCGTCGGCGTCGATGATCTGCTGAGCGATGGACGACGCGACCCCGATGGGCACCAGTGGCCGCGCAGCGGATTCGTAAACGTCGGCGTCGTCGTCGCCGACATCGAACGTCATCGGGTCGATGCCGAAGTCGGGCACCGGCGACGGTCAGCGGATCGACCGGCGTAGCGTCAGCGCGTCGTCGCGGTCGGGCGACACCGGGCCGGACGGGGGTCCAGATGAACCGCTGCGGCACCCCGTCACGCTGCGCCTGGTCGTTGAGCAGCACCATGCCGTTATCGGGCTGCACGCCCGCCGACAGACACAGCCGGTAGGTGTGCATCGGCAGGATGACACGCCGATCTTTCTCGGCGTTGGCGAAACCCAGCTCCTCACCCATGTACGCCTTGAGCAGCTCGGGGACCAACGTCGAGCCCTGGCGTGCCGTCAGAGCGTCGAACGTAGCGATGTCGCGGCAGCCGAACAGGGCGCGGTCGGTGTGCCAGCGCAGCGCCACCTGACCGCTGCCGAGCTTGTCGCGCTCGGCGTGCGCGTAGGTCCGGTTGATTCCCTCACCTGTGCCGACCGGCAGCATGGGCAGCGACGGCATCGTGCGGTGACCGCCGACCGACAGGCGCACGGCTGCGGCGGCGGTCTTGTCGGCGGTGCCCTTACCGGCACCGCTGCCGCCGACGACCGTGAGCAGCATGTTCAGCGATACCTCGCCGCCGATGATCGGCGGCAGGACCACCTGGGGCGGCACGGCCAGCACCGTGCGCATGAGCACCCCGAACGTGGTCGCGTACCGCTCAGCGCTGCGTGCGTCGGCGAACCGTGCGACGTGGCCCAGGACGCCGCTCGATGTCAGGGTGTCGGCGTTGTCGGCCATCACCCGGCGCAGGTCGGCCATCGCATCCGCTGCCGCTGTCGCGCAGTCGGAGGTGGTCGCCGCGTCACGCGCTCGATATTGGTCAGCGGCTCGCTGGTCGTGGTCGTCGCGAGCCCGATCGGCCTTCGCACGCTTGATTGCGGCGGGTTCCTTCGCAAAAGGACTGCTGTTAATCGCGGTAGTGTGAGCTTTGGCGGTCACCGGTCGGGCTGCCTCTCATCTCGGTAAGTCGCCCCGCTCGGACTGGTGAATCTGGCGGGGCGCACGCATGTTTCGGGTCGATCAGCCGGGCGGCGCTGTAGGTTCGGGCAAGGTCAAAGTCATCTCGCCGACCCCATGGGTTTCGAGCCGCGCGCGAACGTGGGTCAGGGCCGAGATCGCGGCATCGATCTGCGACCGGATCGCATCGGCGTCCTCGCCGAGGCTGGCGGGGTCGAACCTGTCCGAGTCGGCGATCTTGCACAGCTTGATCACGGCCTCGCGGCTGGCGTTCCATCGCCGCCGGAACGTCCCATTGAGCGGTTGCACGGCGTGATCGGCCCTGCGCTTGGCGTACGTCTTGCCGTCAAGGCCGGTGACGGTCGCCTGGGACGGCTCGGGCACGCCGTCGCCAGCGTCCCCGTCATCAGGTGATTCAGATGAATCACCTGAGATATGGCGCGAGACGGTCGATTGCGACGCGCCGGTCACCGCCGCGATGGCCCGCTGCGACATGCCCTCACCGGCCATCAGGGCGACCACCTCGCGGCGGACTTCGCCAGTCAGCGCAGCGGACAGGGGCGCAAGGCGGTCGGCCAAGTAGGCGGGCCAGCTTGTGAAGCCGAGCGCCCGGTGCACCTGGCCGCGTCTAGCCTCGGCAATCAGATCGGCCAGCTTGGCGGCGTGTTCCCCTGTGGCCGTGGCCATCCGGCGAATACGGTCGTCCAGCCGTTTGGCGTCGGCCTCGGCCAGCGGCGCGGGCAGTACCTCGGCGTCGTGGTTCGGCACGACCGTAAAGGGTGTCGCCATATCAAGCGTCCTCGCCGCCGCCGAGCATTTTGAGCAGCGCCAGCGCGGGCACCCGCACGCGGCGCTCCCCGAGCTTGATCGTCGGCAGCCGCCCCTCGCGGGCCATCGCGTAGCCGTAGGCGCGGCTCACGCCTAGATACTGCGCGGCCTGCGTGATGCTGAGAGTCGGTGGCCCACTGCGCAATTCGTCCAGTGTGTGCAGGACCGGGGCAGTTGTGGTCATTGACATGGTGTCTATTTTGCACCTTTGTGATGTCTCGTCTAGGGTTAGAAACTATGGGCGGGACCAATCGGAATTACGCACCGCGCCGGGCGGGCGAGGTGGTCGGGGTTGAGGTGAACGCCGACGCCGAGCGTCCGGTGACGATTACATGCCACGATCACGCGCACACCTACGAGATTGCGTGGCGCGACACCGCCGAGGGCGCGGTGATTACCGACCTGCGCGTGTCCTCGCCCGAGGGTGTGCCGATCACCTCGGACAGCCTCAAGCGGATCAACACCGACAGGCTGGCGCGCACGGCGGCGCTGCACGACACCGACGAATCCGCCGACGCCGCAAGGAAACTACGTCAGACGCTTGACGCGGCGACCGGCACAACCGAGGGTCACGATTGGATCGAACGTTTTCGTTTCACCGACGGCGTTATCGACGCGATGGCCAAGCACGCCCCGCCAGGTGCCGCACGGCCGAGATCAAGCGCGAACCGAGTTGGTCGCCCCTCACTGTCCCCCGAGTTCCTAGCGCAAGTCGCGGCCTGGGCACGCGCGGAAAGCGTGCTCGGGGGCGGTGTGTATCGCCGCGTCGCCGACCGTGCCGCCGACGCGCTCGGGCGTGACGTGTCCGATGAGACGGTCAAAGGGTGGATAAAGCGGTGCAAGCGCGCCGGCCTGCTCAAACCCGACGAACTTCGCCGCCCGCGCGAGCCACGCACTTCCACCACGACCGACCAGGAGACCGACCGATGAGCACCGACGACACGCAGGCCCGGCAGCGCGGCGAGCGCACCGATAGCTCGATCAAGCGCCTACCGGACGGCAAGGGTTGGCGTGCCCGTCCCACGCTGGGCACCGACCCCGTGACCGGCAAGCAGGTCCGGCCCACCAAAGTGTTCGCCACCAAAAAGGCGGCACAGGACTGGGTGACCGAGCAGCGCCAGCATTGGGCATCGGCGACATGGGCTCCCAAGTCGCGCCAGACATTCGATGAGGTCGCCGACCATTGGCTGAAGCTGCGTGAAGCCGACCCGTCCATCGGGCCGAACACCGTTCGCGCTGACCGGGAATCGCTGGCCTATGCCCGCCGGGCGTTCGGCGCGGTGCCTGTGCAGAGGCTCACCCCCGCCGCGCTGGCGGACTGGTCAGCCTCACTCACCGGCAAGGGCGGCAAGGCGCTGGCACCGGCCACGAAGCGCCGCGCGATCGTCCGGCTCAAGTCGGTGATGGCGCACGCGAAGCGGATGCGCTGGCTGACCTATGACCCGTCGGCGGACCTCGACTCACCGGAGCAGAAGGCGGTCACCGCCACCGCCGCCGACGACATCTGGACACCGAAGCAGATGGGCGCGTTTCTCGACCACGTTGCCGCGCACCGACTCGGCGGGTGCTTCGCGCTCACGCTGCTCGGGCTGCGCCGTGAGGAGGTCGGTGGGCTGCGGTGGTCGGACATAGGCCTGGAGACGGGCGCGCTGCGCATCCGGCGGGCGCGGGTCGACGTCAACGGGCGCGACATGATCTTGCAGACCAAGACCGACCGCAGCGCCCGCGACCTCCCGCTGCCGCCGCGCGAGCTGTCGATGATCAAGGCGATGCGGGCAGTCCACCTTCGCGAGCGCCTAGCGGTGGGCCGACCGCTGGCCGACGGTGACTTGTTGCTGTCGCGGGCCGACGGCACGCCGCTGCCGGTGCGCGACTACAGCCGCGAGTTCGCCGCGCAACGAAAGGCGGCGGGGCTCAAGGCGATCACGCTCGGGAAGCTGCGGCACTCGAACATCTCGCGGATGCGCGCGGCGGGCATAGCCGCCGATGTGGTCGCCGCCTGGCACGGCCACACCGAGCGGATGACGCAGGCGGTCTACGGGCGCGTAACGGACGACCGTCTCAACGCCGCGTCGGCCGTGTTCTCCGCCGCAGCTCACGCCGCAGAATGAGGGCCGCCCCGACGCCACGCCTAGGCGGAGAATTGCGGCATGTCAGCGACATTCAGGTTGCGGAGGCCAACGACCACCTCGAACTGCGATACTGACGTGCCTAGCTTGATAGGGCCAGGAAGTTCCGATGAGACGATGAGCATGCCGCCAAGGAATGGCCCGGCCACGGCAGTGGTGCGTATCTCGCTCACGGATAGCTGAGAGGCCTCCACAGCGACCGTTTTCGTTATTAGCATGAGTTCTTCGGTGACCGGGGGCCCACCCTGCTTTAGCTCGCCGACGACGTAATTGCTGCGGACCATCTCGATGGTCTCGTCGTCCCACGCCGTGGTCGTCGGCAGTTCTTTGTCAGCGATGACAAGCAGCATGTGTTCGAAGAATGGCGCTGCGAAGTACTGCCAGCCTGATGCATATATACCGCTTCGGCTGCGTCGAATGTTGAGGCGGACAGCCACCAACTCACTGACGTACTCCGACAGTGTGTTTAGCGAATTTCGAAGATCTGCGCGGCCCGCATCATCCTGCGGCAAGTGATAGAGGCCTGGTTTCGCGTGCATCAACCCGGAGCGTTCAGCGCCGTACATATTGGTGTACACCCAGTCGATCGGGTTTTGCTCTCCAGGCGGAGCTAGCTTTGCAACCGGCACGAACGCGTCTGCTTGTTGTAGCGCAGTTGTGAACCAGGCCTTTTCGCTCTCTGCGGGCCTCCCATCGGGGCGCGTCGCCCGTGGCCGGATATCGCTCAACAACCTCTCAAGGGCCAAGAACATGTTCCTGTAGGAATCGAACAGGTACTCCGATGTGCGTGACATACGGATGAATCGAAAGGCATCGTGCTGCGCTGCGGTGATCGCCGCGGTCGGTGGCGGCGGGACGACATTTCCATCGACATCGGTAACCGTCCCGGTCGCAGAAATTGTCGCTTTCGTGGTGTAGACCATCCTCGAACGAAGTGTTACGCCACCCGCCGGGTCAGGCCACCATACGAGGCAGTCGTCAGAATCATTGCGAATAGCCGCGTCGCACAATCCGCGCACGCACATGTAGTCGAGGGCATTATTGGCCGCTCGAAGTGCCGCACTATGCGTATCGTCGTAGCTCGTTGATGCAGCCGGGCCACGGGCGATGACCGCTTTCATGTCCTTTGAGACCGTGGATGTCCATCCGTCGAGAGTCACATCAGCGTCCATACGTGGTGTGCCCCGGAGTACGAAGACAGCTCCGTGACGCCACGTGTCAGCAGTGTCTTCGAGAGGAACCCCAGCGTAGTGCCCGATCGTCACAGCCCGATTCTGGCGATGATCTTCGCCGGCTGCGTCTGATTGCCATCAATACGTCGCTCGTCTTACGCGCGATAGGACAGAGTTAGGACATTTCACCCGAGTGCGAACGCAGCCGCAAACGGCCGAACCGCCCTGACTAAGAGATCAGAGCGGCTCGATGTCGAGTGGAGCTAAGGGGACTCGAACCCCTGACCCCCACACTGCCAGTGTGGTGCGCTACCAGCTGCGCCATAGCCCCGAGAAGTCGTGCCCATCGAAGCTACACCACCGGTAACCGTCCTTCAAAGTTGCTGCTCAGGCAGGTTCGCGGTGTGCGGAGACGGGAGTGGATCCGGCTCCGGGTCGGGCACCGTCCGCGTTTCCGGCGCCGCCACCCAGCCGACGGCGGCGATCAGCAGCACTATCCCGCTGATGGTGAAGCCCCAGCCGTAGCTCAGCCGCTCGGCGACCCAACCGAGCGTCATCGAGCCAACGATCGCGCCCAAGTCGGACGTCATCTGTACCGCCGCCACCGGGCTGCCCGCACGCGCCTCGCTGCCGAGGATGTCGGCGACCGCAGCCTGCATCGGCGACATGTAGATCCCGGTCACCGCGCCGACCACGATGGCGGCGACCAGAAACGCCGGCAAGGACGACGCGGCGCCGAGGAAGACAGTCGCCACGCCGGACAACGCCAGGCCCACGATCATCAACGTGCGCCGCCCCATCCGGTCTGACAGGTAGCCACTGGGGATCATCGCCAGCGCGTTGCCTCCGGCGAAGGCCGCAAGCGCAATGCCGATGATGCCGACGCCGCGGCCCATGACGTCGGTGATGAACAACGGGACCAGGGCGACGCGTAGGCCGAACGCCGACCAGCCGGTCGCGAAGTTGGCTCCCAGCGACGACCAATAGGCGCGGAACCGCAGCGCCTCTCGCATCGTCACCTTCGATCGTGTCGGCGGCCCCGGCGCGGCCAGGGTCGAATTCCGCAGGCTGTAGAACAACACCGCCGCCACGCCCAGCAGGGCGACGCCGTACACGATGAACGGTGCCGTCAGGCCCCATCCAGCCGCCAGGGCACCGACGGCGGGCCCACCCACCGCGCCCACCATGAACGACGTAATGAACAGGCCCGCGACCCGTCCCCGCGCATCGGGTGGGCTGATATGGATCATCAGTCCGAGCGCCGAGACGTAGAACATCGTCGACCCGATCCCGCTGATGACGCGGAAAACGAGCAGTTGCCAGTAGGCCTGGGAGAACGCGCACGCGGCGGTGGAGACCGCGACGATGAGCATGCCGCCGATGTAGATCCGCCGCTCCCCCAGGCGCTGGACCAGCTGGCCGCTTATCGGTGCAAAACACAGCCGGCTCAACGAAAAGACGGTGACCAAAAAAGTCACCGCCTTGATGCTGACGCCGAAGCTGCGGGCAAAAGACGGCAGCGCCGGCGAAATGACCCCGTAGCCCAGCGCCACCATGATGTTTGCCCAGCTCAGGATCCAGACTTCGCGCGGCAGGCGGCTAGAACGGAACGCGTGCCCCTCCGCGCGGGCAAGCCGGAGGGAAATGGTCACCCAATGACTTTATTAACTACCTCGCGCGCGGTTTCTTGCACCTCCGCCAAATGCTCGGGCCCGTTGAAGGATTCCGCGTAAATCTTGTACACGTCCTCGGTGCCCGACGGGCGGGCGGCGAACCACGCATTGGCCGTTGTCACCTTCAATCCGCCGAGCGGGGCGCCGTTGCCCGGCGCGGCGGTCAGCTTCGCCGTGATCGGCTCCCCCGCCAATTCCGTCGCGGTCACCTGATCGGGGGAGAGCTTCGACAGCCGGGCCTTTTGGTCGCGATCGGCGGGCGCGTCGACCCGCGCATAGAACGGGGTGCCGTACTCGGCGGTCAGCCGCTGATAGCGCTGGGACGGACTCGATCCGGTGACCGCGAGAATCTCCGAAGCCAACAGCGCCAGGATGATGCCGTCCTTGTCGGTGGTCCACACCGAGCCGTCCCGCCGCAAGAACGACGCCCCGGCCGACTCCTCACCGCCGAAGCCGATGGTTCCGCCGATCAGGCCGCCGACGAACCACTTGAATCCGACCGGCACCTCGATCAGCTTGCGGCCGATGCCGGCGACCACCCGATCGATCATGGACGAGCTGACGGCGGTCTTGCCGACGGCGATGCCGCCGGGCCATGACGGCCGTTGGGTGTACAGGTATTCGATGGCCACCGCGAGGTAGTGGTTCGGGTTGAGCAGCCCGCCGTCGGGCGTGACGATGCCGTGGCGGTCGGAGTCGGCGTCGTTTCCGGTGGCGATCTGGTAACGGTCGCGGTTGGCGATGAGCCCCGCCATCGCGTCCGGCGAGCTGCAATCCATGCGGATCTTGCCGTCGTGGTCGAGCGTCATGAACCGCCACGTCGCGTCGACCAGCGGATTCACCACGGTCAGATCCAGGCGATGCCGCTGGGCGATCTCGCCCCAATAGTCGACGCTGGCCCCGCCCAGCGGGTCGGCGCCGATCCGCACCCCGGCCGTGCGGATCGCATCGATGTCGACGACGTTGGGCAGGTCGTCGACGTAGTTGCGCAGGTAATCGTGGCGCTGCGCTGTCTGCAGCGCGCGGGCCAGCGGAATGCGTTTTACCCCCGCCCTGTCGCGCAGGATCTCGTTGGCGCGCTTGGCGATTGCGTTGGTTGCGTCGGTGTCGGCCGGGCCGCCGTTGGGCGGGTTGTATTTGAAGCCGCCGTCGGCGGGCGGGTTATGCGACGGCGTCACGACGATTCCGTCGGCCAGGGCCTCGGTGCGGTCGCGGTTGTAGGACAGGATGGCGTGGCTGACCGCGGGTGTCGGCGTATACCGGCCGCGGGAGTCGATCATGGCGACGACGTCGTTCGCGGCCAGCACCTCCAGCGCAGTCACCCAGGCCGGCTCGGACAGGCCGTGGGTGTCCCGGCCGATGAACAACGGGCCCGTCGTGCCGTGCGCGGCGCGGTACTCGACGATGGCCTGGGTGATCGCCAAGATGTGAGCCTCGTTGAATGCGCCATTGAGTGCCGACCCGCGGTGCCCCGACGTGCCGAAAGTGACCTGCTGCGCCACATCACCGGGGTCGGGCTGGATCGAGTAATACGCCGTCACCAGGTGGGGCAGATCGACGAGGTCTTCGGGCTGGGCCGGCTGACCGGCACGAGGGTTGGCCACCATGGTTACCAATTCTGCCCGCCCGCGCGTGCCCCCGGGCTGCGCCGATCTGGACTGCGGCCATACGCTGCGTAGCGCACCGGCGAACGAAGGGGATCAACCGAGTGGCGCAACGGGACTATCGCGAATTGGCCGCGGTGTTTGCCGGTGGGGCGCTCGGCTCGCTCGCCCGTGCCGCGTTGAGCACGCTCGCCGGCGCTGACCCGGCGAGCTGGCCATGGCCCACGTTCGCGGTCAACATCGTCGGGGCATTCCTGGTCGGTTACTTCACCACCCGGCTGCTGGAGCGGTTGCCGACGTCGAGCTATCGGCGGCCCCTGCTCGGCACCGGATTGTGCGGCGGTTTAACCACTTTCTCGACGATGCAGGTCGAGACGCTGAGGATGATCGAGCACGGCCATTGGGGGCTGGCCGTCGGCTACAGCCTCACCAGCATCGTGCTGGGACTGCTGGCGGTGCACCTGGCCACCAAGTTGGTGCGCCGAGTACGGGTGCGCCGGTGACCGCGGTGACGACGGCTCTGATCTGGGTCGGCGTCGTTCTCATCGGTGGCATCGGGTCGGTGCTGCGTTTCGTTATCGACCGCACGGTGGCGCGCCGATTATCACGGCCGTTTCCGTTTGGCACGCTTGCCGTGAACATCAGCGGCGCAGCGCTTTTGGGTTTCCTCGGCGGCCTGGCGCTGAATAAGGAGGCCGCCCTGCTGGCCGGCACCGCCTTCGTCGGTGCCTACACCACGTTTTCCACTTGGATGCTGGAGACCCAGCGGCTCGGCGAGGAACGTCAGCTGCGCGCCGCGCTGGCCAACATCGTGATCAGCGTCCTACTCGGTGAAGCGGCGGCGCTCATCGGACAGCAGATCGCACAGCGCCTTTGATACGGATCCGGGCCCATCAGGCGTCGCGTTGGCGCGGGACGTCGTCGGGAGTTCGGGGCAGCACATACAGCGCCATCCGCCGATTCGACATGTCATGCTCGCCGAGAAACGCGCAGCCGCCTCGTTCACAGAACTTGCGCGCCAACGCGTTGCGATGATCGGGATCGAACATGATGCGGCGACACCGCGGATCGCGGGTGAAGATGCTGATCACCAAATACGGCAACAGGTAACCGACGTGCCCGCGCTCGATGTAATCCAAATCGGCGACCGCGACATGCAGTCCCAGATCGTTGGGGTCGTGCTCATAGCGGCGAGCGATGGAATCCTTTGCCGCTCTGTATAACTCGATGTATCCACGGTCCACCCCATCCAGGGTGGCGATGAGCGGACGAGAGAAGGCGCCCTCCAATTGGGCCTCGAGGTAGCGATGCCACCGCGCCGTCGGCCAGTTGGATTCCCAGGCCTCGACAAGATGCGGGCGATTCATCCATTCCGAGACCATCTCGGCGTCGGCGTCCGGGTCGGCAACGCGCAGGCCGTACGGCTCGGGCAGTTCCGGGATGGGCGGCGGTGGGACGCTGCGAATCGCCTCGGGAAGGTCGGTCAGTTCCCGCGGAAGGATGGGTCCGGCGTTAGTCATGTCAACCGGCGAGCCTACGACGCTGTCGGTCTAAGCCGGTTCACCGGGGCTTGAGCAGCTTGGCAAGGACCGCCGCCTGACTGATGTCCAGCGCACGGGTCGCTGTCACCAGCGTCACGGTCTTCCGCTTGGTGAGCTCGCGCAGGTCTTTCAGCGCGGCACTGTCACCCAGTTCGGTCTCGTAGCGTGACGCGAATTCGTCGAACCGCTCCGGATCGTGCCGGTACCACTCGCGGAGGTCCTTCGACGGCGCGACGTCCTTGCACCAGATGCCCACCCGCGGGTCGTCCTTGCGCATTCCTCGCGGCCACACCCGATCGACCAGCACGCGCTGCCCCTCGTCGGGGCCTACCTCGTCGTAGACCCGCGCCACCTGGACCCGGCCTTTGGCGCTCACATGCCCAGGGTAGCCGCGTACGCGGCGGCGTCCATCCGCTCAGTAGTGATAGGTGTCCGAGGGTGCGGGCGAGTGATCGCGCTCTTCCTCGTCGATGTCCAACGCCTCGATGCCGTAGGCGCGGGCCAGCTCCAAAATCTTGGTGGCGCGGGCGATGCGGGGCAGATCGGAGCCGTTGCGGATCTCTCCCCCGTCACGCTCAAACTCGACGAAAAACTCTTTCGCCCAGGATATTTCGTCCTGCGAGGGCGACAACCCCTCGTTGACCACCGCGCATTGGTCGGGTGTCAGGCAGATCTTGCCGGTCATCCCGAATTGGGTCGACACCGCCGTGGCTTCGATCAGCTTCAGCGGATTGGAGCCGATGGTCGGCCCGTCGATGGCGCTGGGCAGATCGGCGGCCTTGGAGGCGATGGTGAAGCGTGATCGCGTGTAGGCCAAGGTGGCCGGGTCGTCGCCGAAACCGGTGTCGCGACGAAAGTCGCCGATCCCGAACGCGAGCCGGAAGGTTCCCTTCGTCGCGGCAATCTCGGTGATGCGCTCCAGGCCTCGGGCGGTCTCGACCAGAGCCACGATCGGCACATCGGGCAGCCGCTTTGCGGTCTCTGTCACGTGGTCGACCGATTCGACCATCGCCAGCATCACCCCGCCGACCGGCGTGGTGGCCAGGGCGGCCAGGTCGTCCGCCCACCAGGGGGTGCCGAAACCGTTGACGCGGACCCAGTCGGCGTTGCCGGCACCCAGCCAGCCCACAACGTTGTCGCGGGCCGCGTTCTTGTCCTTGGGCGCGACCGCATCCTCGATATCGAAAACGACGATGTCAGCGCGCGAGTTCACCGCCGATTGGAACCGATCGGCGTGCGTGCCGTTGACCAGGAGCCAACTCCGGGCGAGTACCGGGTCGATGCGAGAGCCGATGTCTTCGGGCTCGGCGGCGGTGCTGTTGAGCTGTTCGTACATGTCAGCTGATCTATGGCCTTCTCGTGGTTGCGGTCCTGGGCTCCTTTACCGTAGCCCGACCAGGCGAGAACTTACGCCGGACGGTCGTGCCACCCTCGTTTCTGCACAAGAACCTGCCGGAGCCGGGATAGCCGGTAAACGAAACGGGCCCCGTCGACGAGTTTCCGCGGTGGTCGGCGAGGGTAGAACACCCCTCGCCGCGTTACGGCCATCGGTCGTGCGTCGGATCCCGCGGAGGCTAGAGCAACCTGGTCCCGAATGCGTCTCGATCACCCGTTTCTGGGCTCGACCGGGAAAACCCACGAGGAGTAGATATGCGTAAGGCCATAGCAATCGTTTCAGCCAGCGGAGCATTGTTGTTCGGTGGGGCAGGTGTCGCAAATGCCGCCACGCCAAGCGCACCCGCGTCGTCCACCACAACGACATTGGCGGACAACAACGGCAACAACAACGACCAGCACAGCGACAACAACGGGCTGTGGGGCCTCGTTGGCCTCCTGGGGCTGGGCGGACTTGCCGGACTCATGCGTCGCAAGGACCACGTCGCCGGCACCGGAGTCGGACCGGCAGCCACTCGGGAGCGCGGCGTTTAACCCC